>ONVR01000384.1 GCA_900321335.1 uncultured Eubacteriales bacterium
TCCTGCTGGAGGTCAACATCGGCAGGGAGCCGGCAAAGTCCGGCGTGCTGCCGGAGCAGCTGGACCGGCTGCTGGATCACGCCGCCGGGATCGGCTCCATCGCCGTGTGCGGGCTGATGGCGATCCCCCCGATTTCGGCGTTTCCCGGCGGGAATATACAATATTTTGAAGCAATGTATAATCTTTTTATTGACATAAAGGGGAAAAAATACGATAATATTTCTATGCAACTTTTATCAATGGGTATGAGCGACGATTACACCGACGCCATTGCCTGCGGCGCCAACATGGTCCGCGTGGGCTCTGCGATCTTCGGTGCAAGAGTGTATCATTGACCCGACGCCAGCCATTGGTTCTTATAAATAATGCAGGAGGATAAAACGGAATGAGCTTTCTTGACGAGTTTAAAAAACTGACACGCCCCTACGAGGACGACGAGGACGAATTTGAGGATTTCAGCTCCAAGAGCAGCGACAAGCTTCCCATCTCTCCCAAAACCGCCCAGCAGGCCAGAACCTCCTACGGCGGCTTCGAGGAGCGCCCGGACCGGAACAAGGTGGTCAACATCCACGCCACCACCCAGCTTCAGGTTGTACTGGTCAAGCCCGAGAAGTTTGAGGCCGCTGCGGAGATCGCCGATCACCTTCGGGACAAGCGTACGGTGGTGCTCAACCTGGAGCAGACCAACAAGGAGATCGCCCGCCGCCTGATCGACTTTTTAAGCGGCGTGGCCTACGCCCAGGACGGCAAGATCAAAAAGGTGGCCGTCAATACATATCTGATCACCCCGTACAACGTGGATCTGATGGGGGATCTCATCGACGAGCTGGAAAACAACGGGCTGTATTTCTGATGCGGCCCTGCCTGTGACGCCCCGCGGGGCCGTCACCGTTACGAAAACAGAAATTTCCCATCGTGCAGAAAGGATTGAAGGACATGCTTACACCACAGGAGATCTCAAAAACGGAATTTACCAAGGCTGTATTCGGCGGTTACGATATGAGCTCGGTGGACAGCTTCATTGAAAACGTCTCCTCCGACTACGCCGCCCTGTATAAGGAGAACAATATTCTCAAGAGCAAGCTCAAGGTTCTGGTGGATAAGATCGAGGAGTATCGCTCCACGGAGGACGCCATGCGCATGGCGCTGCTTACCGCCCAGACCATGGGCGACGAGATCATCTCCGAGGCCAATACCAAGCGGGACAAGATCCTCTCCGAGGCAGAGGACATCGCCCAGAACAAGGTCACGGCTGTCCGGGCGGAGCTGGAGGCGGAGCAGGGCAAACTGCGCGCCGCCAAGGCGGAGACCGCCAAATGTGTGGCCCATCTCCGGGCCCTGATGGCGGAGTGCGACCAGCAGCTGGACAAGCTCGTTGCCGCCGCCGGAACGCCGGAGGAGGAGCCTGCCGCCCCGGCCGTCAGCGAGGCTGACGCTGCCGCTGAGGCCGCCTCTACCGTTGCCGAGGCCATGGAGGACGCCGACATGAAGGTCGTGGAGGAGTCCAAGGCTGAGGACGATCCGGACAAGCGGGAGCAGGATATCATGGGCGCCGCCATGGAGATCGACAGCGTCGTTTCCAAGCTGGTGGAGAACACCCCTGACTACAAAGCTGCCGATGAAGGCACCCCCGCGGACAAGACCAAGGTTTTTCAGGGCGGGCTGAAGTATGACGACGAGGACGAGCCCACCTCTCCCCGTCCCAAGTTCAACTTCGACGACCTGCAGTTCGGTTCCAACTACGATACGGGCCGCATCTGACCAGACAGAACGATAACACAGCGGCAAACGGGCTTCCGAGGGATGCCCGTTTGCCAGATTTATAGATAGACAGATAGGAGTAGACAAGCCAATGCCACAGGATTACAACAGCACCATCAACCTGCCGAAAACAGATTTTCCCATGCGTGCCGGCCTGCCCAAGCGGGAGCCCGGTATGCTGGATTCTTTCTATGAAAAGGACCTGTACGGCAACCTGATGAAGAAGAACGAGGGCAAACCCCTGTTTGTTCTCCACGACGGACCTCCCTATGCCAACGGCAACATCCACATCGGCACAGCCCTGAACAAGATCCTCAAGGATTTTATCGTCCGCTACAAGAATATGACGGGCTATCAGGCGCCCTACGTGCCCGGATGGGACACCCACGGACTGCCCATTGAAAGCGCGATCCTGAA
>ONVR01000382.1 GCA_900321335.1 uncultured Eubacteriales bacterium
CGTCTGGGGCGAGGACGGACGCTGCACGCTCTGCGACGCGGAGAAGCCCGCCGACGAAAACAAGTCCGAGGGCGAGAACAAGTCCGAGGACGGGAACAAGACCGAGGACGGGAACAAGTCCGACGAGGGGAAGAAGTCCGCCAAGGGCGGCACGTCTTCCCTGCGGAGCGGCAACGCATCCGCGGCTATCGGAAAGTCGCTGTATGAGCAGACGGAGTACGACTATACACCCATCATGATGTATTGCACGGCTACGGGGAGCGGCGCCGATACGCAGGGATTTACCTACACCATCGCAAATCTGGAGATTGACGACGATCTTCCAAACGGCGCGGATCTGGTCGTGCTGATCTGCGACAGTGATGACGTGATCCAGAGCGTCGTCGCCTTCACGGGCAGCAGCGTGACCTTCACGCTGACAAACGAGATGCTGGCCGTCGTCGGCCTTCCCGGCACGGGAGAGTTTCAGAATTATTGGCCCACGGAGGATCCCTCGGATAATGACATGTTCCTCGCGACGGTCCAACAGACCGGGGTGGACGGCTGGACCACCGAGGCGTACAGGTATGACTATAGCGCTTCGGTTGGCGGAGCAGATGAGCCCATCCAATTTGCCAAAGGGCTGGGCAGCAGCGCAGTCTCCATCTGGATCGAGTTTATGAACACGCGGGATGAGGAGCCCACGCTGGAAGACAGCTTCACGATCAAAAAGAAGGTGGTGTCCAACGATCTGAACGACTGGAGCAAGCAGTTTCCCTTTACGCTGCGTTATACCCTCAAAGAGGACGTCTCCGCCGACGCCGTGAGCTTCAAGAAAGGGGACACGCCGCTGACCCTCAGCAGCGGCGACAGCTTCACCCTCCGGCACGGCGAGAGCCTTACGGTCCACACGGACGGCTGCTTGCGGGACGACGCCTTTGCGAGCTTCACTGTGGAGGAAGGGGAGCTTGACGTCAACCAATACGGCTTCTATTGGAAGTTTGGCGCGTCCATCAACGATGAAGAGGGCAGCAGCCGCACCTGGACCGGGAGCATTCCCGACGAAATCGTGGTCACCAACAAAACTGTCGAGCCGGAGGACAGCTTTCGGATCAGCAAAATAGAGTATGATGTTGAGGGGAACGAAGTGACCCGAGGACGGAGGCTCCACTACCTAACGCTGAGCTGGACATTCAATGATGGCTATACAAATGCAGATGTGGTCATTTTCCAAAACAACTGGCCCGTGCCCATTCAGAACGGAAATACGTTAAAACTTTCCGTCCTTTCAAATGAGTCTATCATTGTTGGGACTTATGGAAAGCTGGAGGATGTGTTCGCCTCTTTCCAGATTGTCGAAGCCGGCACAAACTATTATTGGAGTACTGTGAACGGCAAAGCCGGCGGTACCTTCTCCTATGTCGGCACGGGCGAGCTGGAGGATGTGGAGTTCAAAAACTACCGCTACTCCTTTGCCCTCATGAAGGCGCTTCCCCAGTACGCAATGGACGGCAGCACCTTCACCTTCAACATCTACAAGAAGGACGGCACGCTGATGCGGGAAGGCCTTGTCGTGACCTGGGATAATGATAACAACGAGAAGACCTATGTGTCGCTGCCGGACGGGGAATACTATCTCGTGGAGACGGCGGCAGATTACCTGTCGTATAGTGATGGCACCCACGTGAATCCGAAGGGGGATAAGATCTATTTTACCGTGGACAACGACGCCACATCGACAAGCAACAATAGCACCACATACTACGATCCCTATAAAGTCATCACCTTGGATCCCTCCGCCGCGGGCTTGGCCGCCACGTGTCAGGAGTACTTGGAATACTTGCGTGGCTCCAATCCCTACTACCAATACCTGAATCAAAAAGGCATCGACCCCAACGGGATCATCGTCTTCAATGACACAGTGAGAGACATTGGCTGTGAAAAGCGCTGGGTGCGGATGCCCGGTCAGCCCTATGAAAACCTGTCAGTGGAATTCGCGGGCGTATCCAAAAACGCCGATCTGATCGGCCAGAGCTTTCAGGTCGATTACTACGGCGGCAGAAGCCGGGACGAGGACGGCAGGATCATATACGTGGACTACCAGCGCTCGGGTACGGTGACCTTCATAGAAAACGACAACAGCCTGCCCAGTCAACCCGCTCCATATTATCCCGCGATATGCAAGATCACGCTGGAGGGCGGCAGCACCGCCGCCGCGGTCATCCGCGGCCTGCCGGACGACGGCGACCTGTGGAGCCTGACGGAGATAGAAAAGACGGGATGGGAAAGAGGCACTATCCACGACGGCTATTCCGGCCCATACTCAACCCGGTGGATCCATGTGAATACGGAGACCGGTTCGCTGAGCCTGACAAAGGCGGTCGAAGGGGATGCGGACCCGGATCAGGAATTCGTCTTCAACGTGTATGTGTTCTCTCAGAAGCTAGGTGAGCCGAAGATAGGTGAGCCGTTCGTCCCGCTCAGCGACGCTGAACGGGACGAGAAGGCACAGGCGATCGCGGAGTTTTTCAGCGGTCTTTCCAGTATGGAGGACATGCCGGAGGATATGGGGGCGTGGTATGATCTGCACCCGGATTTTGAGTATTATGCTTTAGGGGGATACTCATGGAATAAAACCGTGGACGGCCCTGTGACCTACAAGTATTGGAATTGGTATGAAGATGAGGGCTGCTGGGGCTACGGCCGCTATCTCCAGATTACCCTGAAGGCGGGCGAGACGGTCACAATCCCGGACATCGCTGCCCGGAGCGTCTACATCATCGAGGAGCAGCCCGTGGAGGGCTATGTGACAGATCGCAGCTATGTGGTGGGCGTGCTGGACGACTATGTGGTCAAGGAGACTGTCACCAACATCAAAACGAGTTCCAAGACGACGCACCGGGTGGAGAAGATCTGGGAGCAGCCGGAGAACGAGCCGGATCAGAGCGTGCCCGTGCAGGTGCAGCTCACGGCGGACGGCAAAGCCCAGGGCGCGCCTGTGACCCTCAACGCCGAGAACGAATGGACCTACACCTGGACGGAGCTGCCCATGTTCACCGAGAGCGGGGACGCCATCGTCTACGCCGCGGAGGAAGTGGCGGTCCCGGCGGGCTTCACCGCCGAGACGGAGACCAAGGACGGCGTGACCACCATCACCAACAGCCTCTCCGTGGAGATCAGCGGGACGAAGACCTGGGACGATTCGAACGATCGCTACGGCAAGCGCCCGGCGAGCATCACCGTGCGGCTCAAGGCCGACGGCGTGGAGGTGGCCTCCGTGAAGGTGACGGCGGCGGAGGGCTGGAAGTACACGTTCAAGGATCAGCCGAAGAACAACGCGGCGGGCAAGGCGATCGTGTACACGGTGACGGAGGACGCGGTGCCGGGCTACACGACGCGCGTCAGCGGCTATAACATCACGAACACGTACCAGCCGCGCCGCTTCTTCAGCCCGCGGACCGGGGACGGGAATCAGCCCATGCTCTGGCTGGGCCTGGCCCTCCTGAGCGGCCTCGGCGTCCTCACGGAGACCGCCCGCAGAAAGCGCAAGACCTACAAGAGCAAACACTAAAACAGCGCTGCAAAAGCAAAGCATAAGAAAACAGCCCATGGGCCGCGTACCAGCCGGTACGCGGCCCATGTTTTCGACATACGTCTTGTTTTTCTTTGCGCCGAACGCTATAATGATGGACAGCGACGCCGCCGGAACGGCACAGGATAACGGGAGGGATTCGATGCCAAAACAGTCTTCCAGGATGCAGTCTCTGCATGTTCTGATCGCACTTGCCGCCGGGCTTCTGCTGCTCTTTTTCCTGCCGACGGGAGAGCATTTGACTCCCGTCGGCGTGCGGGTCATTGCGCTGATGCTTCCGATGCTGTATCTGTGGCTTACCACCAACACGCACTGGACCTGTCTGCTCGCGCTTGCCCTGCTCGTAACGACCGGCGCGATGAGCGCGAACGAGGTATGGGCGGGCTCTCTGGGCAGCTTTGTGGTCATGACGGTCATCGCCTATATGCTCCTGAACGTCTGCCTGAAGGAGACCGGCGTCATCGACCGGATCGCGCTCTGGTTTATCACGCGCCGCTTTGTGCGTGGTCGGCCCTATCTTTTCCTGGCGATGTTCTTCCTGTCCAATCTGCTGATCGGCATGTTCATGGAGAACCTGACGCTGGCCATCATCTACATCGGCATTACGGAGGGGATCGCCCGCCATTTGAAGCTGGAAAAGGGGGAGCCGCTGTATACCGTGCTGTTTACCGGCGTGATGTGGGGCAATGTCCTCGTCGCCTGCTGTTCGCCCGTGGCGCATGTGCTGCCGAATGTGCTCATCGCGCTGCTGGAGACCCAGGCCGGGCTCCGCGTTTCCTATGCCGCGTGGTTCGCGTACGGGAGTGTCTTTGCCGCCATGATGTTCTGCGTCATGATGCTTGTGATCCGCCTTTGGAATCCGGATACCTCCGCCTTTCGGCATTATGATCCCGAGGAGCTCCGCGCCTCGGCCGCGCCGCTCGGCAAGGCCGGCGTGATCGCCTCGCTCACCTTCCTGGCTGTCATCCTCCTGTCCCTGCTCCCGTCCTCCCTCGGCGCTTACCCGATCTTTGCCGCCGTCAACCGTTGGGGCAACGCCGTGCCGGCCCTGTTTGCCATCTGCCTGCTGGCCCTGATCCATGTGGACGAGCGGCCGGTCCTGGATGTCCCGGCGGCCATGAGGCAGCTGCCCTTGCCCTCGGTCATTTTCGCCGGGACCGTCTCGGTCTTTGCGGTGCCCCTCTCCTCGGAGGCCACCGGGATCACGCCCTGGCTCGGCAGTCTTCTGGTGCCCGCCCTGGGCGGGCGTCCGGTCTGGCTCACGCTGGTCGTTCTGCTGGCGCTGGCCATCCTCATGACCAATTTCCTGTCCAACATGGTCACACAGATCCTGTTTTTCAA
>ONVR01000379.1 GCA_900321335.1 uncultured Eubacteriales bacterium
ATCTCCGACACCTTCAACGGTCTGATGATGCTGCCCAACCTGATCGGCGTTCTGGTGCTCAGTCCTCAGGTCATGCGCTGCACCAAAAACTACGTGGACCGCAAGCTCCACAACAAGAAGGAGAAGCCTATGCTCTCCATGATTCCAGAGGTTCAGGAGGTCCAGGAGGCCGCGCTGAACGCAGACGGCGACGACTGATCCCCATGATACAAAAACTCCCGGAGACACTTCTCCGGGAGTTTTTCTGTCTTTTTGCATCAGATCCGGGCGACGCCCGTTCTTCTGGCGGCCTCGGCAACCGCCCTGGCAACGGCGGGGCCGACCCGCTCGTCAAAGGCATAGGGCATGATCTTCTCCGGGCTGAGTTCCTCGTCCGAGACGAGAGCGGCGATGGCTTTGGCGGCGGCAATTTTCATCTCGTCGTTGATATCCGACGCTCGCACGTCCAGCGCGCCGCGGAAAATACCGGGAAACGCCAGCACGTTGTTGATCTGGTTGGGGAAATCGCTCCGGCCTGTACCCACCACGGCGGCGCCGGCCTGCAGCGCCTCCTCGGGCATGATCTCGGGCACGGGGTTGGCCATGGGGAACAAGATGGGATCGGGGTTCATGGTCCGGACCATCTCCCCCGTAACCGTTCCGGGAGAGGACACACCGATGAACACGTCAGCCCCTTTGAGGGCGTCGGCAAGGCTGCCGGAGAGCTTGTCCCGGTTGGTAATAGCGGCAATCTCCTCCTTGGCGGGATTCAGTCCCTCCCGTCCCTGGTAGATGGCGCCCTTCCGGTCACACATGATGACGTTTTTCAGGCCCATGGAAATGAGCAGCTTAATAATGGCGATCCCCGCGGCGCCGGCGCCGGAGGTGACCACCTTGATATCGTCAATCTTTCTGTTTGTCAGCTTCAGGGCGTTGAGCATGGCAGAGAGCACCACCACGGCGGTGCCATGCTGGTCGTCGTGAAAAATGGGGATGTCGCAGCGCTCCTTGAGCTTGCGCTCAATCTCAAAGCAGCGGGGCGCAGAGATATCCTCCAGATTGATCCCCCCAAAGCTCCCGGCAAGCAGAGCCACCGTGTTGACGATCTCATCCACGTCCTTGCTCCGGATACAAAGGGGTATGGCGTCTACGCCGCCGAAGGCCTTGAACAGCACACACTTGCCCTCCATCACGGGCATGCCGGCCTCCGGGCCGATATCGCCCAATCCCAGTACCGCCGTGCCGTCCGTTATCACCGCCACAAGGTTGTGCCGGCCTGTGAGCTCATAGCTCTTATTGATATCCTTCTGGATCTCCAGACAGGGCTGTGCCACACCGGGGGTGTAGGCAAGGGATAGGTCGTCTTTGTTTTTGATCTCCATTTTGGGCGTGTAGTTGATTTTTCCCGCCCACTGATAGTGCAGCTGCAGCGACTGTTTTGCGTAATCCATGTACCGCATCCTCCCACTTCTCGCTTTTCAACGGGAGTATTATACACGATTCCGCCTTTTTTGACAACTGCCCAGCCTGCTTTTTCCTGTAAAGTTAAGTTTCCAGGGTCCGGATCTCCGTTCCCGTATAATAGGCCTTCAAAATCTCCTGCCAGGTCTTCCCCTGTTTGGCCATGACGTTGGCCCCGTACTGACTCATTCCCACACCGTGACCGTAGCCCGTTGTCCGGAACACCACCTCCTGCTCCGTCACCGTGGCTGAAAAGGCTGCGGAGCGCAGAGAAAACATGGCCCGAATCTCCTTGCCGGAGATGGGAACGCCGCCTACGGTGACCGAATCCACTCGCCCGGAAGGGGTATAGGTGTACCCGGTAAACCAGGTGTCCGTATCCTCGGGAAATACGGCCTCCGGGTAGTGTGCCTGTACGGTTTCGGTGAATTCCGTCCGGTTGACTGCCGTCTCCGTGACGTAGTTGGTCACGTCCGCCGCGCCCTCGGGGCTCTCCACACTTTGCAGGTAGGGCAGGGACGTCTGCCACACATCGCCGCTGTCCTCCGTCCTCCCCGGTGAGGAGGAGTGAAACACCGCCAGGATCGGCTCGTCTTCATAGACGATATACGCTCCCCGTGTCTGGTCCACTGCCTGACGGATCTTTTCGCTGTTTGCCTCGTACTGCTCCCCCCACCGGTCACGGAGTTCCTGCTCGTGGGCATAGGCCTTGCAGCAGGTGGGATCGGTACAGACGGTCTGATCGTGGGCCCCGGAGGGCTCCACGTACAGCTTATACAGGGTATAAGTTCTTGCGGCCACCGCCTGGGCCTTCAGCGCCTCCATCTCAAAAGAGGCCGGCATCTCCCCCGCCACCACGCCGACAAGATACGTCTCCAGATCCATGGTCAGCGTCTGATCCCCGTCCAG
>ONVR01000378.1 GCA_900321335.1 uncultured Eubacteriales bacterium
CCAAAGCGGATCCTGGACGGCATCATCGAGATGCTCTACGCCCTGGACAAGATCGCTCCGGGAACGGCAAACGACGACACCCTGCTCTACGGCGTGGAGGTGAAATTCTACAACATGGAGGTGGCTGTGGACCAGCGTCTGCAGACCCGGTACGAGGGTCTGTACGTCATCGGCGACGGCAGCGGCATCACCCACTCCCTGTCCCACGCCTCCGCCAGCGGCGTATTTGTGGCACGGGAGATCGCCGGAGCATAAACCGAAAACAGAAAAGCACCGTCAACGGTCGCGTTGACGGTGCTTTTTAGCTGCCTTTATACGTTGAACCGGAAGGTGACCACGTCGCCGTCGTTCATGACGTACTCCTTGCCCTCCGAGCGGATCAGTCCCTTTTCCCGGGCGGCGGCCATAGTGCCGCAGGCCTTCAGGTCCGCAAAGGCGACCACCTCGGCCCGGATAAAGCCCCGCTCAAAATCCGTGTGGATCTTTCCGGCGGCCTGAGGGGCCTTTGTCCCCTTGCGGATGGTCCAGGCCCGGCATTCGTCGCTGCCCCCGGTGAGGAAGGAGATCAGCCCCAGAAGGCTGTAGGAGCACCGGATCAGGCGGTCCAGGCCGGACTCGTGGATGCCCAGCTCTTCCAGAAACAACTGCTTTTCCTCGCCCTCCAGCTCAGCGATCTCCATCTCCGTCTTGGCACAGATGGGGAGGACCTGCGCCCCCTCCTTGTCGGCGATGGCTTTCACCGTCTGGAAATAGGCGTTGTTCTCGTGATCGGCAAAGCCGTCCTCATCCATGTTGGCGGCGTAGATGATGGGCTTGAGGCTCAACAGCTCAGCGGTGGAGACAATGGCCATGTCATCCTCGTCACAGGGAAAGGTCCGGGCGGATTTGCCACTGTCGAGATGCTCGGCAAGAGCCTTGAACACGTCGGCCTCGTGCTGGAATTTCTTGTCGCCCTTGGCGGCCTTCACAGCCTTGTCGATGCGGCGGTTGACCATCTCCAGATCGGCCATAATCAGTTCCATGTCAATGGTCTCAATATCGCCGGCCGGGTCCACCGGCTCGTTTCGGGAGGCGTCCTCCACCACGTGCATGATATTTTCGTCGTCAAAACAGCGCACCACGTGGACGATGGCGTCCGTGCGCCGGATGTTCTCCAGAAACTTGTTGCCCAGTCCGGCGCCGTGGCTTGCGCCCTTGACCAGTCCGGCAATGTCCACAAACTCGATAACGGCGGGGGTGTACTTCTTGGGGCTGTACAGATCGGCCAGCCAGTCCAGCCGCTCGTCGGGAACGCTTACAATGCCCACGTTGGGGTCAATGGTGCAGAAGGGATAGTTGGCGCTCTCGGCACCGGCGTTGGTGATGGCGTTGAACAGAGTGGATTTGCCCACGTTGGGCAGTCCAACGATACCTAATTTCATATATCTCTACATCTCCTTTATTTGCAAGGGCTTTCGGGACTTTTTCAAAGCCCTGTACGCCCTTTTTACGCCTTTTTTTAACCCATGGGCGTGGCCGCTTCAAACCGGCGGATCTCCCGCGAGGGAGGCGCCACAGCATAGGGGGCACTTTTCACAGGAAAAAGCGTTTGCCATGTTGAGATATTATATCATAAACAGGTGCCGTTCTCAATACCGGCATTCACCAAATCACCGGGTTTTTGGCGATTTGTTTTCTGCCGGATGCGGTCGGTACAACCGGCAGACGGTACACCGGCATGCCCATAAGGTGGGGCCGTTGTGTTCAGCGGAGTTGAATTGTTTACCGACTGCAGGTATAATGGAACAAACGGGAAAGCGCAGGTGTGTTATGAAACGGAAAACGGCCAAAGAGATCCTTGCCGAATCCTTCCGGGAGTTGGTGGGAAACAAGAACATCGACAAGATCACCATCCGGGAGATCGTGGAAAACTGCGGGTATTCGCCGGCGACGTTTTACCGGAACTTCAAGGACAAGTACGATCTGGTCGCGTGGGAACACGCCCAGGGTGTGGCCGCGATCATGAACCGGATCGGCGAACAGGACTATACCTGGAAGCAGACGCTCCTTGACGGCGCAAATCGATTTCTCAGGGAAAAGGAATATCTGGTCAATCTGTTTCAGAATACGACCGGACACGATTCCTTTGTCCAGTACATGACGGAGATCAACTTTGAAGCCCTGAAAAAGCATATTCTGGCGGTAAACGGAAACGCGAAGCTGACCGCGGCGGAAGAGCTCTACATACGAATCTACTGCCTCGGCACCGTGTGCCTGACCTGCGAGTGGCTCCTTGGAAAATATGACGCTTCACCGGAATTTATTGCCGACGTGTACGAAAAATCGCTTCCGGAGCCCCTTCGGCAATACCTTCTGTGAATGAGAGAAAAACAGGGAAATCTATCATTATGAGAGATTTCCCTGTTTTTATGGATTGCATCCGCTTTCCGAAGGCGTAAAATGTATATTGAGATTGTTTGCAGCCCGGCAGGACCGGGGGAGAAAAAATGCCCCGGGATTTGAAGCGGGCCGCAGAGCACCGGAAAAGCCGGCCTGCCAGATGGGAATTGGGAAAGGAGAACACCATGAATGTTGCAGTGAGATATTATTCCAGATCGGGAAACACAAAGGCTGTTGCGGATGCCATTGCCGAAAAAGCGGGCGTCAGAGCCATTGCGGTCGACCAGAAGGAGGCACCGTTGACGGATGCCGCGGACGTTCTGTTCATCGGCGGGGCGCTGTATGCTTACGGACTGGACAGCCACTTGAAGGAATACCTGAAGACCCTGAAAAAGGGAGATGCGAAGAAGGCCGTTGTTTTTTCAACGTCGCGGCTTTCCCGGCACGCCCTTGACCTGATCCGAAAGGGTCTTGCGGAGGCTGGGATCGCCGTCGCCGGGGAGACCTTTTACGTGAAAGGGAAGCCCGATGACAGGCAGCTGCAGGAAGCGGCGGCGTTTGCCGGGCAATTCCTGTGACGGACCCTGTGAGGGAGGAGCGTTCCGGGAAACCGGGGAAGCAAAAAGGCAAGAGACGGCAATGCCTGAATACAAAAACAGGAGGACAACAAGATGATCATCAAAGCGGTAAAATTCAGAAAAGACGGTTTTTATTCTCAGCCCATGGTCTTCGGCGGCGAGGAGGGCCCGGACAAGTTTGATCCCAGCGTCCGGTACCGGGGCAGCCTGCAGAACTACCTGATCGACACCGGGGACGAGGTGATCCTTGTGGACACCGGTCTGCCCGCCGGCACGCCGGAGGAAAAGCCGGACGAAACCAGTCCCGCTTTTACCGGCAAGGATATCTGCACCTATATGGAGGCCTTTGCCGCCCTGGGTTACAAGCCGGAGCAGGTGACGAAGATCCTGCTGACCCATAGGCACAGCGACCACTCCGGTGAACTGCGCTCTTTCCCCAACGCGAAGATCTACGTTAACGCCGACGAGATGGCTGCTGATGAGCTCCAGGGGATTGGAAATCTTGTCCCTGTCAGCTTTACGGACGGCCCGTACTACGAGTTCCCGGAATGTCAGAAGATCTGCGACGGGATCACCTTTATCAAGGCCAAGGGCCACACCAACGGCAACAGCATCATCGTCGTGGAAAACGACGGCCTGTTCTATATGTTCCACGGCGATATCAC
>ONVR01000377.1 GCA_900321335.1 uncultured Eubacteriales bacterium
GGCTTTACAAAATTGAAGACGTGTGGTACTATTGGATCGTAATTCAATAACATTTCATTTCACCACTTCAGTGTGGAACATGGAATAGGGTGAGAAGCCCTGCGAGTCGGTCACTGTGATGCCCGGAAATCGGGATAAGTCAGATACATGGAAATGAAATTTTGTTTCCACCGAAACTGTGAAACAACTGCGCGTCTGTCGCGGCTTCGGTCGGCAGGCGCATTATTTGTTTTATGCCTGCTAACAACGTTTGTGGAAACGAAAAATTCCTCAAATTCCTGGACAGCTGGACGGAGGTCCTGAACTCCGTCCACCAAAGCTGTCGGGGAGTGCATCCTGACAAAGTGTGTGCGTTGTTCCAATGTGAAACCTACCCTCCTTATATTGGAACGAAAAGATCGAGAGAGGCTGCCGACTTCGGCAGCCTCTTTTCCTGTCTGCAATTCCTTTCTTGCCACTGGAGAGCAAACGTGCTATGATTGTGCTGATGTTTTGCGGAGGGAGGGGTTCCGTGAGCGGCAAGAGGAATCTAAGAGACAGGATCTATCTGTCCACCATCGGAGAGGACTGCGCCGATCTGTGCGCCCGTTACGATCTGGGAATGGAGATCGCGGAGTTCTGTACGGCCTATCGCATGGACAGGGAGTTTTCCCAGGCCGATCAGGTGGTCCGGGGATTGATGACCCATGCCCGGCGGTTTACCTTCCACGTGGCGTACAACGAGCTGTGCCCGGCGGCCATCGATCCCTGGGTGCTGGACGTAACGAAACGCCGATATGAGATGGCGGTGAAGCTGGCCGCCTCCTACGGGATCCGAAAGCTGATCATCCACTCAGGCTACGTGCCCCGGGTCTATTTCCACTCCTGGTTTACGGAGCGGTCCGTGGAATTCTGGCGGTCGTTTCTGGAGACCTTTCCGGCGGATATGGAGATCTGTCTGGAAAACGTCATGGAGGAGGACCCCTATATGCCCGCGGAGATCGCGCGGCAGGTGAACGATCCCCGGTTCGGCCTGTGTCTGGACGTTGGTCACGCCCGGGTCTGCAGGGAGAACACAGACGATCTGCAGTGGGTAGAGACGATGCTGCCCTGGCTCAAGCACCTGCATATCCACAACAACCACGGGGTCAACGACGAGCACCTTCCCCTGGGAGAGGGTGTGATCCCTATGGAGCAGATCCTGGATCTGGCAGGGGAGCAGACAGAGGCGACCTTTACCATTGAAAACATGCAGGCGGAAAACTCCGTGACCTGGCTCCTGGAGAAGGGCTATATACAGTAAAAGTGAGGAATGAGCGGTGGACTATTCAGAACAGAGATTACAGAAGTGTTTGCAGTCGGTCAGCGCCCTGGACGAGGCGGCGATGCGCCTGGCCCGGGAGCGTCAGGCAAAGCTGGCCAAGCCCCCCGGCAGTCTGGGAAAGCTGGAGGATATCTCTATCCAGCTGGCCGGCATCACGGGGCGTGTGAAGAACAAGGTGGACCACAAGCGGGTTATTGTTCTGGCCGCGGATAACGGCGTGGTGGCAGAGGGCGTGTCCAGCTCGCCCCAGTCGGTGACGCTCTCCCAGACCATCAATCTGACCCGGGGAATTACCGGGGCCAGTTCCATTGCAAAACACTTCGGAAACGATCTTGTGGTCGTTGACGTGGGCGTCAACGCGGAGGTCCGCTGCCCTGCCGTGATCGACCGGAAAATCGCCATGGGCACGAAGAACCTGTACCGGGAGCCCGCCATGACCAGGGACCAGGCGGTGCAGGGGATCCTGACCGGCATCGACCTGGCCGCGGACGCCAGGACAGACGGCGTGGAGATCGTTGGCGTGGGGGAGATGGGCATCGGCAACACCACAACCTCCTCTGCGGTGCTCTCCTGTCTGACGGGGCTGCCAGCCGAGGCCACCACGGGCCGGGGCGGCGGCGTTACCGACAGCAGCTTTCTGAAGAAAAAACAGGTCATCGACGGGGCAATCGCCCTGCACAAGCCGGATCGGAACGATCCGGTGGACGTGCTGAGCAAGGTGGGCGGCTTTGATCTGTGCGCCATGACGGGGGTGTTTATCGGCTGCGCCATGGAGCATATCCCCGTGGTGATCGACGGCTTTATCTCCATCGTGGCGGCCCTGTGTGCCGTGCGCCTGTGCCCCGCAGTGAGAGGTTACCTCATCGCCTCCCACGCCTCCTTTGAGATCGGCTACGTCATTGCCGAAAAAGAGCTGGCGCTGGACGCTTATCTGCTGCTGGGCATGCGCCTGGGAGAGGGCAGCGGCTGCCCCATCGCCTTTGAGGTGGTCTCCGCCGCCTGCGCGGTGATGAACACCATGGCGACCTTTGACGAGGCGGAGATCAACGACGACTATCTGGAGGAGATCCGGAAGCAGGACAGCTTCACGGTAAAGTGATATGCGGATTTTTATTTCCGGCGGATGTAAAAACGGAAAATCCATGTACGCCCAGCGTCTGGCAAAGGCCATGGGTAACCCGCTGTACTACATCGCCACGATGATCCCCCACGATGAGGAGGACCGGGCGCGGATCCGGCGCCACCTGGCCGACCGGGAGGGGTGGGGCTTTGAAACGCTGGAGTGTCCGGTGAACATTCTCCGTGCCCTGGAGCTTGGAGATCCCAGGGGATCCTTTCTCATGGACAGCGTTACGGCGCTGCTCTCCAACGAGATGTTTCCGGCAGACGGGTATGTCCCCGACTGCGGCGAGCGTGTGGCAGAGGAACTGTGTGAGCTTGCCCGCCGGGCGGAGAACATCGTGTTCGTCAGCGATTTTATCTACTCCGATGCGGCCATCTATGACGATTATACCCAGAACTACAGAAAAGCACTTGCCATGGCGGATCGGGCCCTTGTCCATGCCTGTGACACGGTGATCGAGGTCTGCTCCGGTACCATTACGCTGCACAAGGGGGTGCTGCCGGAATGAAAAAGGTGATCACGGGGTTTTTTATGTCCTGGGGGATGTTCTGCGCCATTCCCTGCCCGGTCAAGCTCTGGGATGAGCAGGCCCGGCCCATGATGTTGGTGTGTTTTCCGATCCTGGGCATTCTGATGGGGGCCATCTGGACTCTGCTGGGCTTTGTCCTGTCAAAACTCCAATGGGGACTGTTCGCCGCTGCGCTCATGGCGGTTGCGCCCTTCCTGCTGACGGGGTTTATCCACTTGGACGGCTTTATGGACTGCTGTGATGCGATTCTGTCCCGGCGGGATCTGGCGGAGCGCCAGCGGATCATGAAGGATTCCCACACGGGGGCCTTTGCGGTGATCTGCGTGGTGATCCTGATTCTGATGCAGTTTGCGGGCTTTTCCCGCTTTGACTTCCGAGAGAAATTCCCGGCGCTGCTGCTGATCCCTGCGGCAACCCGGGCCTGCGCCGCCTGCGCAGTGATGAATCTGCGGCCCATCGGCCACAGCAGCTATGCCGGCGCCTTTGACAGCCGGGTGACCTCCGGCCACAGGACGGCGGCCTGGATCCTGCTGGCGGTGACTGTTCTGGCCTCGGCCGGCCTTTTCGGGGTGTACGGCCTGGGCGCCGCCGCCGCCGCAGCCGGGTACTGGCTGGCGGTCTGGTTCGCGGATCGGAACCTAGGAGGCATGTCCGGGGACGTGTCCGGCTACGGCCTGACCATCGGTGAGGCCGTGGGCGCCATTGTATTATGTTTGTTGTGAGGAGAGAGAACCATGGTAGTGATTCTCGGCGGCGCGTTCCAGGGAAAGCTGGCATACGCGCAAGAGCACTGCGGCGTTGGGCCGGAAGACGTGTTTACCTGTTCTGACGATCGTATGGAACTGGACACGGCAAAAAGGTGCATTGACCATCTGGAGCGGTTTGCCCTGGCCTGTGTCAGAGGCGGGGCTGAGCCGAAGGCGCAGA
>ONVR01000369.1 GCA_900321335.1 uncultured Eubacteriales bacterium
CAGCGACTATACCACCGCCGGGATCTGGGTTGTCATTATCATCGTCATCGCTCTGGTGATCCTGTTTCTGATGAATCTGATCGCCCGAGGCAAGAACAACAGGAGGTGGTAAGCCGTGTTGGAGGTCAACATCAAAAAACGGCTGGACGCCTTTGACCTGGACGTGGCCTTTACGGTTGAAAACGAGATGATGGCGCTTCTCGGCGCCTCTGGCTGCGGCAAGAGCATGACCCTAAAGTGCATCGCCGGGATCGAGCGCCCGGACGCCGGGCGCATCGTGCTCAACGGGCGGGTTCTGTTTGACGGGGAAAAGAAGATCGATCTGCCGCCTCAGCAGCGCCGGATCGGCTATCTGTTTCAGCAGTACGCCCTGTTCCCCAATATGACCGTGTATGACAACATCGCCTGCGGCATCCGCAGGGACGGAAAAAAACTTTCCAAATCCCAAAAAGATGCTATAATTAAAGACGTTATGGAAAAGCTGCATCTGACGGGTCTGGAGAAGCAATACCCCTCCCGGATCTCCGGCGGACAGCAGCAGCGTGTGGCGTTGGCCAGGATCCTTGTCAACGAGCCGGAGGTCATCCTGCTTGACGAGCCCTTTTCCGCTCTGGACGAATACCTGCGCTGGCAGGTGGAGCTGGAGATCGCCGAGACCCTTCGGCAATTCGGCAAACCGGCACTTTTCGTCTCCCACAGCCGGGACGAGGTGTACCGGCTGTGCCGGAACGTATGCGTCGTCAATCAGGGCAAGGGTGCCGCCAAAGTCTCCGTATCGGAGCTTTTCAGCGTGCCGGACACCCTTGCGGCCTGTCTGATCTCCGGGTGCAAAAATTTCTCCCGGTTCACCGCGACGGACAGCCATACGGTCAACGCGCTGGACTGGGGCGTGACACTGAAGACGGACGCTCCCGTGCCGGATGGGGCAACCGTCCTCGGCGTCCGCTCTCACTATGTGCAGCTTGTGGACGGTCCGGGAGAGAACGTGATCGCCTGTCAGGTCTCCCAGCTGGTGGAGGATGTGTTTTCGGGCATCGTCCTGCTGGCCACGCCCGGTGGCAGCGGCGGCTACAGCCGGATCCGCATCGACACGGACAAAAGCCGCCTGGCACAGCTGACGCCCGGGCAGACGGTCTACGCTTACATCGCCCCCTCCGACATTATGCTTTTACAGGAATAAGAAGGTGCTGTCATGAAAAAGATGAAAACCCAGGACGCAGTAGGACAGGTCCTCTGTCACGACATTACGGCCATCCTCGAAAACGGCTTCAAGGGCGTGCTGCTCAAGCGGGGCCACGTGATCACCGAAGAGGACGTGCCCAGGATGCTGGATATCGGCAAGTACAACATTTTCGTGTGGGATCCGGAGGCCGACGAGGTCCACGAAGAGGACGCGGCTCTGGCTGTCAGCGAAGTGCTCTGCGGAGACGAGATCCTCCGCTCCGCTCCCAGCGAGGGCAAGATCGGCTTTACGGCGGTCCATGACGGCCTGTTCTGCATCAACCACAAGGCTCTGACGGCCCTCAATGCCGTACCGGATTACACCGTGGCCTGCATCAGCGGCTACACCCCGGTGCGCAAGGGCGACAAGCTCTGCGGCGCCCGGATCGTGCCTCTGACCACCAAACGGGAGAACGTGGACCGGGCTGTGGCCGTTGCCAAAGAAAACTATCCCATCTTGTCCGTACTGCCCTACAAGCCCCTGAAATGCGCTGTGATCATCACTGGCAGCGAGGTATACTACGGCAGGATCCAGGACCGCTTTGAGCCCATTATGACGGCCAAGCTCCAGCAATACGGCGGAGAGATTCTTGGGGTGACCAAATGTCCCGACGATCTGGAGCGGATCCTCGCAGCCATAGACGAATACAAGGCAAAGGGCGCGGAGCTGATCTGTCTGACCGGCGGCATGAGCGTGGATCCGGACGATCTGACCCCCACCGCCATCCGCTCCAGGGCAACGGCGTTTATTACCCAGGGTGTTCCCATGCAGCCGGGCAATATGCTCACAATGGCCTATTCAGACGACACCATGCTGGTGGGCGTCCCCGGCGCCTCCATGCACTCCCCCATTACCAGCTTTGACCTGTTCCTGCC
>ONVR01000362.1 GCA_900321335.1 uncultured Eubacteriales bacterium
CACACGCCGTTTCAGCATCATATCACACAGGTTCCGGAGAAAACGGGCATCGGAAAGGAGGAGGGAACGACACTGGTGCAGATCCACTTCGATGAACACGCAGCGCGTCAGGGCCACCAGCGGATAGGGCAGTTTGGTTTCGTCAAACAGCTCGGTCTCTCCCAGCATCCGGGGCGGTGTGACATAGTCGATCAGCGACTGCTTGCCGTTTTTGTGGATGCCATAAAGCTTGGCTGTACCGTCGACCAGATAAAACAGCCGGGTCAATGGTTGGTCTCCGCGGATGACATATTCGTTTTTGTCGTACTTGGCGATCCGGATATAGGGCAGGATATCAAAGAAAAAGAGTTCCGGAAATTTACTTTTTTCAAGATAGAAATCAATTTGAGTTTGATTTGATATCGTTTTCATTTTACAAACCTCCGGAATCTTTGTCGAGAATATGAGAAATATCATATTTAGATGTCCGCTTATCCTCTATAATACAGGATAGAAGCAGAGAAATGCAATGCCCAATTGATGTACGTTTGACTTGAGTATCGGATTCCTGCATATGGGAGGAGTTTGTTCTATGTACCGGAAAATCGACTTTCGGGTCCGGCCGCCCTATGGACACTATTTGACCATGTTTCAGACGGAGCAGGCGCATTTCGACCGATTGGCCGACGCCTTTGATATGACGGTGTCTCCCTCGCAGCGGACCGGAAATCTGGAACAGTTCGTCCGGGAAATGGATGAGGCGGAGATCGAACTGGCTGTGGTCCCCGGCCGCCAGTACCTGGGGGTAAGCAATGATGAGATGATGACGCTGGAGCAGCGCTATCCCGGCCGGTTCCGGGTGTTCCCCTATATCGACCCCACAGAGGGGGAAACGGCGCTGAAGGAACTGGACCGCTATCTGGACCAGGCGGATATCCGGGGCGTCAGTGCGGAGCCCACGTTTCAGGAGCGGCCCTATGCCTTTGATGATCCCGTCGCGTTTCCCATGTATGAAAAACTGCAAAGGGAAGAACTGCCGCTGTTCATCAGCTACAGCGCCAAGCTCCTTCCCATTGTGGACCCGGACACGGTGCGGCAGCTGGGAACCGTTCTGCACAACTTCCCGGAGCTGAAGATCGTGGTGGGGCATGGCGGGTGGCCCTGGCATCTGGAAGTAATGGCCATGGCCTTCAATTCGCCCAACATCTACATCGTCCCTGATATGTACGGCCTCACCGGACCCGGAAGCGAATCCTACGTCAAGGCCGCCAACACCCTGATGAAGTGGCAGATGCTGTTCGGCTCTGCCTATCCCATCCTGAATGCGGTGGATGTGGCTCATTTTTATGAGCATTGTGGGATAAAAGAATCCGTTATGCCCGGATTTTTTTATGATAACGCAGCAAATCTACTGAAATTAAAGTAAAAGGAGAGAACAACGATGAAGAAATTGCTCGCACTCGCATTGACTCTTTGTATGTTGGCGACTCTGGCCGCCTGTGGCTCCAAGGAGCAGCAGAAACCGGCTGATCCGACTCCCGAGGAAACCTCGTCTGCCGCGCCCGCGGAAACCCCCGCCCAGACGGCCGAGCCGCTCTCTCTGGACGACTATGTGTACGACGGTGAACCTCTGGAGATCCATCTGGGCGACATCAACAGCCAGTTCCCCCTGAACCTGGCGTACAACCTGGGCTATTTGCAGGAAGAGTTCGAAGGCAGCAACGTGACCTTCACCATGGACTATTTCCAGAACGGCCCCGCCATCTCCGAAGCCTTTGCTTCCGGCGACCTGGACTTCGCGGAATTCGGTGAGCAGGCGGCCATCTCCGGCATCTCCTCCGGTTACGGCTACAAGATCATCGGCCGCAACTGCGACACCGAGACCATGTATCCTCTGGTGGTTTCCAAGAACATCACCGGTGTGGATGACCTGAAGGGCGCCAAGATCGCCGTTTCCGTGGGCACCAGTGCCCATTACCTGATGCTGTCCTACCTGGACTCCATGGGCCTGAGTGAAAATGACATCGAGCTGGTCAACACCTCCGACACCGTCACTCTGCTGGCCTCCGGCGAAGTGGACGGCGCTGCCGACCAGCTGGCCAAGTTCAACTCCATGCTGGAAGCCGGCGATGTGTATGTGATCGCCGACGGCACCGCCAGCCATACCTGCCAGATCAGCGCCTTTGTGGGCCGCGACGAGTTCTGTGAGAAGTATCCCGAGATCACGGCCAAGGTCCTGCGGGCGGTCCAGCGGGTGGACGACTGGATGGCGGCAAGCGAAGCCAACCAGGAGGAAGCCTTCCAGCTGTTGTCCAACATCACCCAGCGTGAGGTCACCTGGTTCTCCACCATGTACGGTGGTTCCAACTTCGGCATCAACCTGACCGATCAGGACCTGCGGGTGCTGGACGAAGTGCTGGCGTTCATGAAGGAAAATGATCTGCTGTCCAACCCCGACATCGAGATGGACGGCGTCCTGGATCTGAGCTACCTGCAGCTGGCTGGCTATCGTTAAGTCCGGCCGCGTTTGAAACGCGGCCGGCATCCGGAAGGAGAGGAACGACAAATGTTTGACTTGCAGAATAAAAACAGTGTCCGGCAAAAGCGGATCAACCGGATCATTGCCATTGTATTTCCCATTCTGGTGATCTTGTTCTGGCAGTATGCCTCCACCACCGGATTGGTAAAGGCCTCGCTGGTCCCGGCTCCGCTGACCATTGCCAGGACATTCCTTACCAATGTCCAGTCCGGTAAGCTTTGGACCAACCTCAGCGTCAGCTTTGTCCGGGTGGCCTGCGGCTATCTGATTGGCGCGGCCCTGGGTGTTCTGGTGGGGTTCCTGATGGGCCTGTTCAAACCGTTCAATTCGGCTTTGAGCGGTATCGTCAGCGTCCTGCGTCCCATCCCCACCATCGCTTTGGTCCCCATTGTCATTCTGCTGGCTGGCATTGGCTTTGTTTCCAAAGTGGTCATCATTGCCTTCGGCTCCTTCTGGCCGGTTCTGCTGAATACCATCCACGGGATCCAGAGCGTGGACAACAAGCTTCTGGAAGTGGCCTACACCTACCGCATCAATAAGATCAAGACCACCTTCAAGATCATCGTGCCCTCCTCCATTCCGGCCATTCTGACCGGACTGCGTCTGGGCATGAGCAGCGCGTGGATGAGCGTGGTGGCGGCGGAGATGATCGCCTCTTCCACCGGCATCGGCTATCTGATCACCCTGTCCCGTGAGACGGCCAACGCCCGCGTCATGTATATGTGCGTGCTGGTCATCGGCGTGATCGGACTGATCATCGACAAGGGCCTTACCCGTCTGGAGCGCTACTACCTGAAGAAGACCCGCGGCATGGTCGATGAGAAATAACGGGGGCGTGACGTATGGCTGAGACGAAAAACATCCTGGATATCCGGGACCTGCATAAGGAATTCTATATCAAGGACCAGAAGAAAGAGGTGCTTTGCGGCGTCGATCTGACGGTGGCCGAAGGCGAGATCGTGGCCATCGTCGGCGCCAGCGGATGCGGCAAGAGTACGCTGCTCAAGCTGATCACCACTCTGGAGTCCATCACATCGGGAGAGATCCTGCTGGACGGCGAGCCAGTGCGGGGTCCTTCGCCCAAGTGCAGCATGATCTTTCAGGAGGCCCGGCTGTTCCCCTGGCTTACCGTGCGTCAGAACATCGAGTTCGTGATCCCGGATTCGGTGCCCAAGGCGGAAAAGCAGAAGATGGTGGAATATTATATCGAACTGGTGGGACTGACCGAGTTTATCAACGCGGTGCCCAACCAGTTGTCTGGCGGTATGCAGCAGCGGGTCAGCATCGCCCGGGCGCTGGCCACCCGTCCGCAGCTTCTGCTGCTGGACGAGCCGTTCGGCGCGCTGGACGCGTTTACCCGGATGAACATGCAGCAGGAGATCCTGCGCATTTGGGAGCAGGACAACACCACCATGGTCATCGTTACCCACGACATCGACGAGGCCATCTACCTGAGCAACCGGGTGGTGGTCATGGGCAAGAATCCCGGCGTGGTCCGGAAGATCGTCCCGGTGGACCTTCCGTTCCCGCGGGACCGCACGGACTCCTCTTTCCTGGAGATCCGCGGCAAAATCATGAAGGAGTTTCTCAACACGTAACGCATCCGCGGACCGGAGAAAAACCGATACGGACAGGCGGAGGACCGCCTGTCCGTTTTTTATACGGCAAATGCGGAAGGGGGAAACGTCGTGCGGACATTTCGCATTCTGTACACCAGCGATATCCATGGACGGCTGTTCGGACATCGGGGTGAGCCGGGACTGGATGTGATCGGAGCACAGTTCCGAAAGGATGGGAATACCTTGATCCTGGACGGAGGGGACCTGCTGCAGGGAGGGGCGGAAGGGGCCTTTTTCGCCCAGAGGAAGGAGAGGCCCCATCCGGCGGCAGCGCTCCTGAATGGCCTTGGATATGACGCAGTCACCGTGGGAAACCATGATTTGAACTACGGCTTGGATTACCTGGAAGGCTATTTGGAGGATCTTCAGGCCTCCTGCCTGTGCGCCAATCTTCGGGACCGGGCCGGGCGGCTCCCGATCACGGACAGCCGGATCTTTCGTTTGGTAAACGGCCTGCGCATCGGCGTGGTCGGACTGTGTACCTCCGCGATCCCCGGCTGGGAGCGGGCGGAGACGGTGGCCGCGCTGTCCATCGAACCGGCGCTCTCCGCGGCCCGGCGGGCGC
>ONVR01000361.1 GCA_900321335.1 uncultured Eubacteriales bacterium
ACGGTCAGCGCCGCGTGGTCGGTGTACGCCTCCGTCTGGAAGGCGATCAGGTTATAGGGGCTGTCCTGCAGCAGCGGCAGCCAGTAGACGATAAACTCGTTTGCCTCCCGGCGGGTGAGCCCCAGCTGAGCCAGCGCCCCCTCCAGGAAGGAGGCCGTATCCTCTCCAGCCACCACAAAGCCCCGGGAGAAATCCGGCTGCCATTCCCGCAGGCCCTCCCAGTACAGGTAGTTGTACGTCACGCCCCGGGCATCCGTCAGGGTGCCGTCGGGGGCGGCTGTCACCTGCCAGAGGCCGTCAAAGGCCGGATACGCGGCGGTGATCTCTCCGTCGTAATCCAGGGCCACAGTGACCGGCGTCTCCCGCTCCGGGTACAGATAGATCACGGGCTTGGCGTCCAGAGGCTCCTCCCCATAGGGTTCCTCCCTCCTGCCGCAGCCGGCAAGGGCCGTGCACAGCAGGATCCCGGCCAGCAAAAGCGCAATTCCTTTTTTCATGACGATCTCCCCTTTTCTGTCGTTCTGTTTTTCAGACGGGAAAACCACGGTTTTGTTGCGGTTTTTCCGAAAATATTGTATACTCTTTCCAATCATCGTGCAAGGAGTTTTCCTATGAGTCACTTTTTCGTTTCCCCGGAGCAGATCCAAAACGGCATGGCCGTGATCACAGGCGGCGACGTGAACCACATCCGGAACGTGCTGCGGAAAAAACCGGGAGATCCCATCTCCGTCAGCGACGGGGTCAGCCCCACCTATCTGTGCGCCATCGAGGAGGTGTCGGACGGGCAGATCGTCGCCCGGATCCTCTCCCAGGCGGAGGGCGGCACCGAGCTGCCCCAGCGGGTCGTCCTGTTCCAGGGGCTCCCCAAGGGGGATAAGATGGAGCTGATCGTCCAGAAAGCCGTGGAGCTGGGCGTTTCGGAGATCGTACCGGTGGCCATGCACAACTGCGTCATGAAGCTTGCTCCCCAGAAGGCGGAGGCCCGGATCCGGCGCTGGCAGGCCATCGCCGAGAGCGCTGCCAAGCAGTCCGGGCGGAACCGGCTCCCCGCCGTTTCCATGCCCTTGTCCTTCCGGGAGGCCCTGACCTACGGCAGTGCTCTGGAGATGCGTCTGCTGCCCTATGAAAACAGCCGGGGCATGGACAGGACCCGGGAGCTGATCCGCCGGTGCCGGGACCTGGGCTCCGTGGGCCTGTTCATCGGTCCGGAGGGGGGCTATACCCCGGAGGAGGTCGATCTGGCGAAGCAGGCCGACTGGGAGCCCGTCAGTCTGGGGCGCCGGATCCTGCGGACGGAGACGGCGGGGCTGGCGGCCCTGGCCATGCTGGTATACGAGCTGGACGTGTGACCGTTTTACCGGTTTAGCGAAAAAAAGTTCGCAAAGCCCCTTGACAAGCGCGGGAAATGCGGTTATACTGCCTTTAACTTCATAGAAATCAAACCTGTGACGAAGACGAGTACCCGGTGTCATGAACTTTCAGAGAGTCCCGATAAGGTGTGAGCGGGATAAGGAATAGACCGGCGAATGGACTTCCGAGGGCGGAACGAAAGGCTCTGCCGAGTAGTGACCGACGGGTCTCCCACCCGTTATCCAGCGGGACGCGTATAGATGGTACGTGAAGCGAGCGGACGTATTGCACGTCAATTTGGGTGGTATCGCAGAGGTATAACGGCCTTTGTCCCATGGATATGGGACAAAGGCTTTTTTTCTTCCCCTTTCTGCTCCGGCAAAGCAAAAGGCCCATCCCCACCCAAAAATCACATTTCTTAATGGAGGAACCCAAAATGAAAACGATCCCCAACACCATGAAAAAATTCCTTGCCCTGGTTCTGGCCCTGAGCCTGTGCCTGGCGCTGGCCGCCTGCGGCAGCGGCAAAGCCGAGCCGCAGAGCAACGCCGCCGATGCTGCGGACACGGCGTCGGATACCCCGGCAAACGAGCCGACAGACACCGCTGCGGGCGAGAACACCGAGCCCGCCTCCGGCGACACGGCGGAATACACCGTGGCCATCGTCAAGCAGCTGGACCACGCCTCTCTCGATGAGATCGCCAACGCCATCGCCGCGGAGCTGGACGCCATCGCCGCGGAGAAAAACGTGACCATCAACTACAAGATCTACTCCGGCCAGAACGACCAGTCCACCCTCCAGCAGATCGGCAACCAGGCCATCGGCGACGGGGTAGACGTCATCATCCCCATCGCCACCATGGCGGCCCAGGTCATGACCGCCTGCGCCGAGGAGACAAAGACCCCTGTGATCTACGCCGCCATCTCCGATCCCGAGACGGCTGAGCTGACGGGCATCGACTACGTCTCCGGCACCAGCGACATGCTCAACACCGCGTTCATCATGGACATGATGCTTGCCATCAATCCCGAGATCAAAACCGTCGGCCTGCTGTATTCCCTGTCCGAGGCCAACTCCATCACCCCCATCGCCCAGGCCAAGGCATACCTGGACGGGAAGAACATCGCCTACAAGGAGTACACCGGCAACACCAACGACGAGGTCATCTCCGCCGTCAGCGTCATGTGCTCTGACGGTGTGGATGCCGCCTTCACCCCCACCGACAACGTGATCATGGCCGCGGAGCTGGCTACCGCCGACACCATGATCGACGCGGGGATCCCCCACTACGCGGGGGCGGACTCCTTCGTCCGCAACGGCGGTTTTGCCACCTGCGGCGTGAACTACACGGATCTGGGCACCAAAACTGCGGATCTGGCCTATCAGGCTGTGACCGAGGGCATGGACGGTATGGAGGACTACTATCTGATGGACGGCGGCATCATCACCGTGAACACCGAAACGGCTGCCGCCCTCAACGTGGACTACGCCGTCTTCGCCGATATGGGCGAGCTGGTGGAGGTCACCACCACAGAGGACTGATCTCTCCGTACCCCCTTGGCAAAACGCCGAAAATAAAGTATACTGCATACAGAAACTTCCGCCAACCCTCCCCCGACCGTGATGCCGGGGGATTTGGCGCGTATCGGGAGGACTTGGGATGGTTTTTGTCATACAAACGGCCCTGGAGCTGGGCTTTCTATACGCGCTGGTCTCCATGGCGCTGTATCTGAGCTACCGCGTGCTGGACATCGCCGATCTGACCACGGACGGCTGCTTCGTGCTGGGCATGGCGGTGTCCGTGACCACGGCGGCGGCCGGCCACCCCATCCTCGCCATTTTCCTGGCCATGGCGGCCGGGGCCTGCGCCGGCTTTATCACGGCCTTTCTCCAGACCCGTCTGGGGGTGCCCTCCATTCTGGCGGGCATCGTCACCAACACGGGCCTGTATACCATCAACCTGATGGCCATGGGCTGGACCTCCAACGCCAACATCCTCAAGCAGGCCACGATCTTTACCCTCTTCCGGTCCACCGGCATCGGCGGGCGGTGGTACTCCCTGATTCTCTCCGCCGCCATCACCGTCGCGGCGGGGCTGCTGCTGGTGTGGTTTCTGGGCACGCGGATCGGTCTTTCCATCCGGGCCACGGGAGATAACCGGGACATGGTCCGGGCCTCCTCGGTCAACCCCACCTTTACCATCACCGTGGGTCTGTGCGTGGCAAACGCCCTGACGGCTCTTGCCGGAGCCGTGGTGGGACAGGCCCAGAAATCCGCGGACATCAACGCCGGGACGGGCATCGTGGTCATCGGCCTTGCCTGCCTGATCATCGGCGAGACGGTCATCGGCCGGGGCTCGGTATTCCGGGGCTTTCTGGCGGTCATCACGGGAAGCGTGATCTACCGCTTTATCTACGCGCTGGTGCTCAAAACAGGGGTCGTTCCCGTTGAGTGTCTCAAGCTCGTCACCGCCGTGATCGTGGGCCTTGCCATCGCCATGCCCGCTCTGAAGACCTTTTTCGCCTTCCAGAAGCGGAAGCTGACGGCCAGCCGGAAAGGAAAGATGTGATATGCTGCACCTGGATCGGATCTCCAAAACCTTCAACGCCGGGACCCCCAATGAGAAAAAAGCCCTGTCGGGGCTGTCTCTCCACGTGGCCCCGGGCGAGTTCGTCACCATCGTGGGCTCCAACGGGGCCGGCAAATCCACCCTGTTCAACGCCATCTCCGGCAGCTTCTACGTAGATGACGGCTCCATCACCCTGGGCGGTCGGGACATCACCTTTATGCCGGAGCACCGGCGCAGCCGCCGGATCGGCAGGCTCTTTCAGGACCCCCTGCGGGGTACGGCTCCCCACATGACCATTGAGGAAAACCTGGCCCTGGCCTATTCCCGCTCCGCCGGGAAGAGCAATCCCTTTTCCCGGGTGAGCAAAAAGGAAAAGGCCTTCTTTGCCCAGCGTCTGGAGCTGCTGGACATGGGGCTGGAGGACCGGATGCGGCAGCCCGTCGGACTGCTCAGCGGCGGCCAGCGCCAGGCGCTGACCCTGCTGATGGCCACCATTGAGCCGCCGGAGCTTCTGCTGCTGGACGAGCACACGGCGGCGCTGGATCCCGCCGCGGCGGAAAAGGTTCTCTCCCTGACCCGGCAGATCGTCTCGGAGCACGCCATCACCTGCCTCATGGTCACCCACAATATGAATCAGGCCCTGGAACTGGGCACCCGCACACTGATGATGGCCGACGGCAGCGTGGTGCTGGACGTGTCCGGCCAGCAGCGGCAGGGCATGACGGTGGAGGACCTGCTCACCCGCTTCCGGGCGGGAACGGGCCGGGATCTGGATAACGACCGGATCCTGCTGTCATAGACAAAAGCCGGGGAGTCGACACCCGGAAATTCGTTTATTTTACATTCTTTTCAAGGGCTTATCCCTGTGGTATACTGGTACTCACCAACCAGCGTACCAAAACGCAGAGCAGCCGGATGCGTATGACGCGCATCCGGCTTTTTCAGGAGGTTTTTCCATGGCAGAACACGTTAACGACTATCTGGGGCGGGAGCGGATCGGCAAGCTGCTGCTGAAGTTTTCCATCCCCTGCATTCTCTCCATGCTGGTCTCATCCCTGTACAACATCGTAGATCAGATCTTCATCGGCCACGGCGTGGGCTTTCTCGGCAACGGCGCCACCAACGTGGTCTACCCCATTACGGTGGTCTCTCTGGCTGTTGCCCTGATGATCGGCGACGGCACCGCCGCGTACCTGAGCATCTGCCAGGGACGGCAGGACACGGAAAACGCCCACCGCAGCGTGGGCAACGCCGTGACCCTGATGATCGCCTCCGGCGTCGTGCTGGCCGCCGCGTTCCTCCTGCTGCGGGACCCCATCCTGCATCTGTTCGGCGCCACCCCCAACAACATCGACTACGCCCGGCAGTATTACGACATCATCGCCGCCGGCATCCCCTTCTTCGTCTTCGGCGTTTCCATGGGCAGCATCATCCGTGCCGACGGCAGTCCCAAGTACTCCATGGCCATCACCGTGGTGGGCTGCATCGTCAACGTGATCCTGGACCCCATTGCCATCTTCGTGCTCCACTGGGGCATGCGGGGCGCCGCCCTGGCCACGGTGATCGGCCAGATCGTCACCGCCGTCATGGCGCTGGG
>ONVR01000359.1 GCA_900321335.1 uncultured Eubacteriales bacterium
AAAAACCGGACGACGCCGTGTGTTATTTCAGATCGGGAAAGCCGATCTGCCGCAGGGCCTCGTAGCACAGCACCGCCACGGAGTTGGACAGATTCAGACTTCTGGCGTCGGGCCGCATGGGAAGCCGCAGGCACTGCTCCGGATACCGCTCCCGGAGCCACTGGGGCAGACCGGCCGTCTCCTTGCCGAAGAGCAGGTAACAGCCGTCTGTAAACGCCGCCTGGGTATAAGTCCTCTCCCCCTTGGTGGTGGCCAGCCAGTAAGGGCCGTCCGGGTTTTTGGCAAAAAACGCTTCCAGATCGTCATACACGACCAGATCCACCATGGGCCAGTAGTCCAGGCCCGCCCGCTTGACAGCCTTGTCAGAAATATCAAAGCCTAACGGCCTGACCAGATGGAGTCGTGACCGGGTGGCGGCGCAGGTCCGGGCCACGTTGCCCGTGTTGCTGGGGATCTCCGGCTCTACCAGAACGATATTGATCACAGCGCTTCCCTCTTTCCGTTTTTTCCCGGTCATTGTAGCACATTCCCCCGCTCTGTTCAAGTGACCGCCGATGAAAACGCAAGCAGCGGTTACACAAGGGTTTTGGCACATTTCCCGTATCGACAAACGGTCAAAACCGTAGTATACTGATAGGCAGAAAATAAAGAGGAGGCGCCTATGGATACCTCACAGACACAAGCGCGGCCGAATCCCCAGCAGTGCCGGGAGCAGGGCAAGCTCTTGTACTTCTCTCCTCACAGCACACCACAGGACCGGTCCCAGGGGCTGCGCCTGCTGAATCAGGCGGTTGCCGCAGGGGATCCTGAGGCCATGTACATCATCGCGGAGCTTCTGTTGTCCGGGAAGGCGAAGGTCCCCTCCGGCCAAAACCGGGAACGGGCGCTGTTCCTGCTGTGCGGCGCCGCCAACCGGGGTCTGCCGGAGGCCAGAGGACTGCTCAACCGGCTGTGCCAGCAGGACTATCGGGAGCAGATCCCGCCGGTCCGGAGCGCCCCAGGTCCCCTGACCGATTTTGACGGCAAGCCCATCACCATTGACCGCAAGGGCGTGTTCACCCCCATCGACGCGACCCTCACCTTTGAAAACGGAGAAAACGTCCTGCGCCTGAGCGCCAACATCGTCTTCTGGGATGACGACGGGGACATCCTGGACCGGGAAAAATTCCGGCAGGCCGCCCTGGACGGCATTCTGGCCTGGCAGGGGACCTATGAGGTGTTCGGCGGCCAGCAGCTCCGGGTCGCGGTCTCCCTGACCACGGAAGATCGTCTGCTGGACAGCGTGATCGTCATTCCCATGACCCGCTCCGTCTGCGGCAATGTGACGGCGGTGTGGGATAAGCTTGGCTCGAAAAAAATCCGGCAGCGGACGGACCAGATCGTCAGCAGCAAGCGGTCCATGGCCGGCATCGGCCTGCGGAAATGGTCGGTGCATACCCGCAAAACCATTCTGCTGCAGAGCCAGACGGGCCATTTTGACGACTACGGGGAACTCACCGCCGTGATGAAACACGAATTCGGCCATGCCCTGGGTCTGGGCGATCTGTATGCCAGCGCCGTCGACGGGCTGCCCGGGGTGGAAAAGGGCAGTTACCGGGAGCTGGACAGCTATTTGATCTCCGACAGGTTTTACAATCTGGTCATGTGCGACCACCACGGCGTCATCAGCAACAACGACGTGGAAATGGTGGTGCTGGCCTTTCGGGAAAACCGGCTGCAGAGCTATCAGCCGGATCAACTCCGGGGAAAAATCTCCGAGGCATTGGGAAGGGGTAACTGATTATGGACAAACTGCAAAGGCTCTCCGAAGAATTCAAATTCGAGTACGACAAATTCCTCACCGGCTGCGACGCCATCGAGGACAGCGGCCAGTGGGACAAAGAGGCCCTGGGGGAGATGGACGCCTACTATTCCGCCGATCTGATCAGCGTCATTCTCCGGCTTGTGGCCGCCGACGGCGTGTTCTCCCAAAAAGAGGCGGACTATATCAATGCGATCTTCGGTTTTGCCTACAGTCCCCGGGAGCTGGAGGCCCTCTACGCCGACTGCGGCGAGGCCATTGAGACCAGCTTTGACCGGGAGGTGGAAAACGGCTATACCCGTATGAAGGCCATCAACGGAAAGCTGGCAGAAGCCTACCGGGAGCTGCTGGAGCTGGTGTGCCGGATCATCATCGAGAGCGACGGGGTCATCGACAGGGCGGAAACGGCCCTGGCGGAAAAGCTCAAAGCTCTGTAACATAAAAGCCGAAAGACTGCTCACAGAAGATTACGCAAAATCAGGATATGCAGCCATGATGCTGTCCGCTTTTTGGACTGTGCGGTTCTTTGCGTTGTCCGCTGTTGTGGCGAGCATTGCGTTCTGCCCCACAAAATCCAAAAAACAAAACCGGCGCGAAATCCGCGCCGGTTCCCTTTATTCAATAAGTAAATCCCCGTCTCGGGTTACTGTACTCCGCCACCCGTGCCCAATAGGCTGCCATGGCGGCCTGCTCAAACGCGGGGAAGGGGGTATTGCCCGTGAGCGATTCCACCAGGTGAACCAGAAAGGGCGGGTTTAGGACCAGCAGCGGTCCCAGCAGATAGGTGGCCATAAAGTTCTTATAACGGATCCCCTCGGGCCCTGTCTGCCGGTTCATGCCGGGGCCCCGGACCGTCTCAAACAGCGGCGGGATCGGACCGTCCGGGAAGGACTGGGTAAACTGGCTTTTGTAGCCCACGATGTCCGTGTCGCCGTACTTGCCCAGGTACAGGGAGTTATACCGGCCCAGCATATCCCGGGTCGTGTGAAAGGGGAACAGGCCCAGGCCGTCCACGTGGGTCCCGTCCGTATCGTCGATCCCCGTGCCGAAAAGCTCCATGGCGTTCCCCGTAATGAGAAACGCCTGTCCCTCCTCCACAGCCCGGCGGATCTCCTCCCGGAACGGGGCCAGACGCGCAGCCGCCACGCTCTGGGCGCGCTCCGTCATGGAGCCCATATAGACCAGATCCACGCCGCCGTCCAGAAAGGCGGGCCTGTCCTCCAGCCCCGTCCGGCGCACATCGCAGGCGGGTACCGAGCGCTGCAGGTATTCGATATTGCCCAACTCCCCGTAGAGATTGGCGATCTCCGGGTATAACAGTTCGACGGTCATCATACCCTCCGGCCTCCCCCGTGGCTCCGGATATGCCCGGCGATGCGCTCTGCCAGGGCTTTTCCCATGTCGATGGAATCGGAGCCATAGAGCACGTAAACCGTGTCCGCCGCAGGCAGCTCCAGGCAGGCGATCCCCTGCTCCGGCTGATCCACCCGGGAGATCCGCTCCTCGGGCACCCCGGCCAGCAGCAGGCGCAGCTTCAGATCCCGGCCCCGGTCTCCGTACACCACCACACGCCGGACCGTCTCCTCCCGCAGCAGCTCAAAATCACAGTCATAGAGCCAGCAGGTGTTCTCCGACCAGTGGGCCGTATCCCCCACGCTGTTGTTGTAAAACAGGATCTCCTTCGGACCCGGTTGGGCCAGGATGTACTCCAGAACGCGGCTGACCGCGTAGGCGTTTTTGTCCTTGCAGAAGATGCTGACCACCTTCCGGTCTCCCACCGGGAGCACGTCAAAGCGGGTGGCGTTGATCTTTACCCCCTTCAGGGCCTCCGCCGCCTGCTCCATGGAATAGCCCAGCTCCATCAGGGCCGTCATGGCCGCAACCTGGTTGTACAGATTGAATACGCTGGCGTGGATCAGGGGCAGTTCCATGCTCTCCCCTCTTCCGGAAAAGCGGAAAACCCCGCCGGGCAGATCCACCTGCCGGGCCGCGTAATCATAGTCCGGCGTGGCAAAGCCGCAGCCGGGGCACCGCACCCGGCCCACGTCGCTGTAGCGGAGATACTCATAGGTCATCACGCTGTGACACCGGGGGCAGACGCAAACGTCGTTGATCCGGTTGGTGCTGACCGTTTTATCCCCGTCCATGGGTCCGACGCCGAAATAGACTCTGGGGTTGTCCGGGGCCACCCGGGCGGCGATGAGACTGTCCGCGTTGAGGATCAGCTTCGTCTTTTCCGGCATGTAGTCGGTGAGGATGTCCCGGATGTACGCCGGGTGGGCGTTGCGCATGATGGAATCCCGGGTCAGGTTGGTCACGATCATCAGATCCGGCTGAAGGCCGGGAAACACGGTGCGGGCGGAGCGCTCATCAACCTCCAGCACCGCCAGTTCCTGCCGGACACGGCCGAACAGGCTCACACCGTGGAGCAGGCTGGTGGCGATGCCCGTGTTGATGTTGCCGCCGGCGCTGTTGTTGAGCACGGAACAGCCCAGACGGCGCAGGCCGTCCCGAAGCAGATTGGAAGTGGTGGTTTTCCCGTTGGTCCCCGTCACCGCCACGATCCGGGCCGGCTTGGGAATGCGGGCGATAAACTCCGGGCAGATCCGGATGGCCACAGCGCCGGGCAGGGTCGTCCCTTTTCTCCGGCTCACCCGGCTGAGCAGCGCACAGCCCGCCTGGGCGGCTTTTCCCAATACAAACGCGGCAAAAAATCTGAGCATAAAGACCTCATTTTCTGAACGATTCGGCCCGAACAGCGGCGGAAGGCGCGGTCTGTTCTCGAATAATTATTCCTCTTTCCGGCATTTATGCACAGTTTACCATGGTGGTCTTTGATGTCAATTCTTTTTAAGTTTTGTTTACAAATTCAAAATAATTTGTTTACAAAATAGAAAAAACCGGGGCAGCCACAGCTGCCCCGGTCCCCATGCGGCGGATCACTTCTTTCCGGGAAGATCCATGCCGCTGTATATGTATTCTCCGTTCTGACAGGTCACCTTGCCGTAACACCCGTTGGGGTAGAAAGGCTGGAAGTTCACGGGCGCTCCCACCCGCTTGAAGGTCACGGGTCCATGCCACATACCCGCTGGGATGCGCACCACCGTGGGTTCCGTGATGGTATAGGTCTCCATATGCGCCGGGTCGTCGCCGATGGAAAGCTCGATCTCCGCGTCGAAGTCAAAGAAGTTGGTGATGTCCGCCCCGGTGAAGAACAGGTACTCCTCCACCGCGTGGTGCATATGGGGGGCTTTGCCCACGGTACAGGCCTGCTTGACCAGGTTGCACAG
>ONVR01000358.1 GCA_900321335.1 uncultured Eubacteriales bacterium
ATCCGTGAAATGAGTCTGGAATCTCTCAACGATCAGATCTCCTATGTTGCCCAGGAACAGTTCCTGTTCAATACCACCCTTCTGGAAAACATACGGCTCGGCAGACCTGACGCTACGGATGAAGAAGTCATGCAGGCCGCTGAAAAGGCACAGTGCATGGAATTTTTCAACCGCCTGCCCCAGGGAGCGCAGACCCTCGCCGGTGATGGAGGCAAACAGCTCTCCGGCGGTGAACGGCAGCGCATATCTCTGGCACGGGCGATTCTGAAAAATGCGCCCATCGTCGTTCTCGACGAGGCGACCGCATTCATGGATCCGGAAAACGAGGAGAAGATGAACGAGGCTATCGCCGAAGTGATCGAGGGCAAGACCGTTATCGTTATCGCCCACCGTCTTCACTCCATCGTCAGCGCGGACCAGATCTGCGTTCTGGATCAGGGGAATCTCTCCGACTGCGGAACCCACGAACAGCTCCTTGCGCGCTGTGAACCGTATCAGAAGCTGTGGTCAGCCGCCGAAAGCAGTGCCCGTTGGAAGGTTTCCGCCAAGGAAGGAGGCGACGCTCAATGATCGCTCTTATGAGACGTATCCTGAAAATTTCCGGACGGTACCGGAACAGAGTGATAGGCGCTTTCTTTACGGCGTTTTTCAAATCCATGTTCGGCAAAGCGCCTCTGATGCTCTCGTACATCGCGCTGGCTGCCTTCTACAACAACACCGGCAGCAAAATGCTCTGCCTCCGGCTCGGGATCGGCATGCTGATCTGCCTTGTCCTGCAGATTGTCTTCCAGCACGCCACCGACCGTCTCCAGTCCGCTGCGGGATTCATGATCTTTGCGGACATGCGCATGAAGCTCGGCGAGCATCTGCGCAGGATGCCCATGGGCTATTTTACCGAGGGAAACATCGGAAAGATCAGCTCCGTGCTGTCCTCCGACATGGTCTTTATCGAGGAAAACTGCATGACCGCATTCGGGGACATGATGAGCTATGTTTTCTCACAGCTTATCATGATTCTCTTCCTGCTGTTCTTTAACGTATGGATTGGTCTGGCAGCTGTCGTAATCTGCGCCGTCATCATCCTTGTGGCCCAGGGTATGCGCAAAGACAGTCTGCGTAAAGCCGAAATCCGTCAGGAGCAGAACGAGAAGCTCACAGAAGCCGTGCTGGATTTCACGGAAGGCATCGGTATCACGAAGACTTACAACCTGCTCGGTGAACGGTCCGCCTCCCTCACGGAGAATTTCCGGGAGACCTGCCGCACCAGCATTGCCTTTGAAAAAAGCCAGACGCCCTGGCAGATCGGCCTGTTCTGCCTGTATGGTCTGGGGGCCGCCGCTCTGGCCGGCGTTGCTCTCGGGCTCAACGGCAAAACCCTTATGGAAGCATTGGCTGTAATCGGCATGATGCTCTTCGTATTTGACGTATTCGGCCCGCTCAAGGCTCTTTACAGCCAGAGCACGCGTCTGACCGTCATGAACAGCTGTATGGACCGCATCGAGGAGGTCTTTTCTGAGAAGGAACTGCCGAACACCGGCACGGACACGATCCCCGATTCTGCCGACGGACCCGAACTGGAATTCCGCAAGGTTCAGTTCGGCTACGGTGAAAAGGAAGTCCTGCACGGGATCTCCTTCAGCCTGGAGAAGAACAAAATGCTGGCGCTGGTCGGTCCCTCCGGCAGCGGCAAATCGACCGTTGCGAATCTGCTGGCACGATTCTGGGATGTAAACGGCGGCCAGGTCCTGGTACGCGGCAAAGACGTGCGCGATGTCCCTCTTCAGGATCTGATGAGCCATATCTCCATGGTGTTCCAGCGCGTATATCTGTTCCAGGATACGATTTACAACAACATCGTCATGGGCAGACCCGAGGCCACGAGAGAAGAAGTGATCGATGCCGCGAAGAAAGCCCGGTGCTATGACTTCATAACGGCACTCCCCGACGGATTCGACACCGTTGTCGGCGAAGGGGGCGCGTCGCTCTCCGGCGGTGAGAAACAGCGTATCGCCATCGCCCGCTGTATCCTCAAGGATGCGCCTATCGTCATTCTCGACGAGGCGACAGCCAATGTGGACGCGGACAACGAGAGTTATATCCAGGAGGCTATCAGCGAGCTCTGCCGCGGCAAGACGCTGCTGGTCATCGCCCACCGGCTCAACACGATCCGCAGCGCAGACCGGATCCTCGTCCTCTCCGAAGGATCCATCGTGCAGTCCGGAACACACGAGGAACTGCTCGGCCAGGACGGAATTTACCGCGATTTCGTAACCATGCGTGCAAAGAGCGTCGGCTGGAACCGGCGCAAAGGCGCATAACGCGGCTTCCGGATGTAAACAAAAGCTGTCTCTTTTAAGACAGCTCCTCCTGCAAAAAAGTGCGGCGCCCGCATACAGCGGGCGCCGCGCTTGTGTTTATTTCGTTCTGTTGTAAAAATCCTCAAAGGTGATGGGGTCTTCTTTTTTCTTATCGGTGCTCCGGGCGGCCTCCTGCCGTACCCGGTCCGTCTCATTTTTCGACGGAACCCGCACCCCTTCGCGCTCCTGCTCCTGCTCCAGTTCCCGCCGCTGCCGGCGCATCTGGCGCATCTTTTCCCGCTTGGCCTTGCGCTGCTTCGCCTTGATGATATTGTACCGGATCATCAGCGCAAGATAGATCAGAAACACCACGATCAGACCGATGATAACGGTCTTGACGATGGGTTTGTTCAGCGTCTGACGGACCTCCTGCTTAAAGTACTCGCTTTTGAGCAGGGCCACGTCCGTGTTGGCCACCAGTTTGACGTCGGCATACACCTCGCCGCCGTACCGGACCACCATCCGTCCCAGTTCTTCTCCGGCGTTGACAGGGGCCACCAGTTCCTGCTCATTTTCAATGCAGTAAACGGTGATCTCCCGCTGGAAGCGCTCATCCTCCACATCGTTGGCAACAAGGGCCTCCACCGCCTTTTCCGGCACAAGGTTGACCGCGTCCGTCCCGTCTCCCATGGACACGGGCGCCTTGGTCACCAGCTCCCCTTTCCGGACGATCTGGCGGAAGCTGAAGTTCAGAAATCCCCATCTGAACAGCTCCCGGCTCTCGGTGAAGCTCTCAATGTCATAGCCGCCGTAGCCGTCCTCCACTTCCTCGGCGCCCAGCACAACGCACAGCAGGGTGATGGGGTTGTCGTTTTCGTCCTTGTCAGCCGCGTAGGAGGCCAGACAGTAGCCGGCGGCGCTGGTGGAGCCGGTCTTGCCGCCAAGGCAGGGCGAATAGTAATAGGCACTGGAGCCGTCAATGAGTCTGTTTGTGTTCCGCAGGGTGCGCCTGTCGGACATATTCGTGGGCTGGACGTAGTACGTCGCGGTCTGCATGATCTGGCACATCAGCGGGTGCTTGAGGGCCTCGTTGAGAATGAGGTACTCATCCCGGGCCGTGGTGTAGTGGTTTTCCGCCGTCAGACCGTGGGGATTCATATAATGGGTATCCAGGCACCCCAGCTCCGCGACCCGACTGTTCATCTGGTCAACAAACGCGCCAACGCTGCCGGCCACAGTGATCCCCAGGATATTGCAGGCCTCATTGGCGGAGGCCACCAGGGCGCAGTAGAGAAGCTCCTCGTAGGTCAGCTCCTCCCCCGGCTGGATCTCGGCGGTGCTGCTGTCCTCGGTGATGTCAAACATGGCGTCCGCCGTGGCCATGACCTTTTCCTCCAGGGCGATCTTCCCCTGCTCATAGTACTCCACCGCCAGCAGGACCGTGGTGAGCTTCGTCAGGCTCGCCTGATCCCGGCGGGCGTCGGCGTTCTGCTCAAACAAAACGGTTCCCGTCTCCTTTTCCACCAGGATGGCGCTCTGGGCTGAGATCTCCGGTCTTTCCAGGGCGCGGGCCTGGGGGACTGGCACGGACAGGAACACCGCCCCGACCAGCAGCAGGGTCAGCAAAATTTTTGTTATTTTCATATGCTTCTCCGTGTTTTTATGATACAATAAAGGCGATATACCGGATGCATGGCACAAAATACGTTGGATAGAAACATTATAATACATCTTTTGAGAGAATACAACAAATTCATGGATCCGGATTTCTAAATTATTGCTTAATTTTTTGGCAATTCGGCCAAAAGCCGGAGGCAGGTGCCGGGCGAAAGGAGGAACCGCCGTTGAAGCTCAAAAAGGTCGAACTGGCGGCTCTGATCATCACCGCCCTGTGCGTTGCCTTCACCGCCGGTATCCTGGCGGGCCGAAGCGGCAGCCGCAACCGGGTCGTCGTCTCCGACACCCTCACCATTCGCCCGGCTGCGGTCTCCCTGCCTGACAGGTCACTTCCGGAGCCGGTGGAAATACCGCCTGCCGACGGGCGCGTCAACATCAACCTGGCTGACGTGTCTGAACTGACGACGCTGCCCGGTATCGGCGAGGCCCTTGCCCGGCGGATCGTGGAATACCGGCAGACCCACGGCGACTTTTCCCGGGCTTCGGACCTTATGGACGTTTCCGGCATAGGCCCTGTCACCTACGAGGGTCTGAAAGATCTGATCACGACGGAGGGATCCCCTTGAAAATTCTTGTTGTTGACGATGAAAAGCTCCTGGTCAAGGGGTTGAAATTCAATCTGGAGGCTGACGGCTACACCGTAGACACCGCCTATGACGGGCTGGAAGCCGTGGAGCTTGCCCGAAGCGGCTCTTATGACCTGATCATGATGGACGTGATGATGCCCCGTCTCAACGGGCTGGAGGCCTGCATGCGGATCCGGGACTTCTCCACCGTCCCCATCATCATGCTCACCGCCCGTACCGACGACATGGACAAGCTCATGGGCTTTGAGTACGGGGTTGACGATTACATCACCAAGCCCTTCAACATTCTGGAGGTCAAGGCCCGGGTCCGGGCGCTGCTGCGCCGCTCCGCCATTGCCTCTGACCGTGGCGAGGAAACCGGCAGAATCGTTTACGACGGCATCGCCATCGACTCTGCCCGGCGCACGGCGGAGAAAAACGGTGTCCCCGTGGATCTGACGGCCAAGGAGTTTGAGCTGATCGAGCTGCTGATGAAAAACCCCGGCCGGGTGTACAGCCGGGAGAATCTGCTGAACATCATCTGGGGCTACGAATACCAGGGGGACATCCGCACCGTAGATGTACACATCCGCCGTCTGCGGGAAAAACTGGAGCAAAACCCCGCAGCCCCGGCGCACATTCTGACGAAGTGGGGGGTTGGTTACTATTTCAAAGAGTAAGGCCGCCATGGCCAGAATTCCCGGCTTTTTCAGAAGCATCCAGGCCAAGATCCTGATCATCCCCATCCTGATGCTTCTGGCCTTCGTCCTTCTGATCAACACGTACTTTCTCACCTCCTCCCGGAACATCACCTTTTCCTCCAAGCGCTCTTTTCTTCAGAGCCACGGGTTTATGATCTCCAGCGCTCTGTCCGCTCTGGACGAGCTGTCCGGAGACCGTGTGAGGCAGGCCATGTCCCTTCTGGAGGTCAACGACGTCAACGCGGTGATCATCACCGACGACAAGGGCGAGACGCTCTACAGCTCCGAAGACGGCGACACCGAAGCCTCCGAATCCCTGTACACCGCCTACGTGGATCAGGTTCAGGGGGGCAATGACGTGTTTTATTCCCGGTTTTCCGACGGCGCGTTTTTGTCCTGCTCCTTCACCCCCATCATGTCCAGAGGCACCGTGGCGGGGGTCGTGTACCTGTTTGAAAACGACACGGAGCAGGGCTCTGTCCTGCTCAAGATGTACGAGACGCTGCTGCAGTTTTCCATCGCCATCACTCTGGTGGCCATCGCCGCCATGACCATCGTCTCCTACCGGATCATGCGCCGGGTCAACACCGTTCTCGACGGCATCAAAAACGTCCGGGAGGGCGCCTACACCTACCGGGTGCCCATCAGCGGCAGCGATGAGATCAGCACCCTGGGGCAGGAATTCAACCGCCTCACCGACCGGCTTCAGAAGACCGAGGAGATCCGCCGCCGGTTTGTGGCGGACGCCTCCCATGAGCTGAAAACGCCCCTGGCCTCTATCCGGCTTCTCAGCGACAGCATTCTGCAAAACGAGAACATGGACAGCGAGACCGTCCGGGAGTTTGTGGACGACATCGCCCACGAGTCCAGCCGTCTTGCCCGGATCACGGAAAAGCTGCTGACCCTGACGAGGCTGGACAACGCCGTGATCTCCGAGCACAAGCGGGTCGACGTGGGCGGCGTGGTCAACACCGCACTGCGGATGCTCCGGCCCCTGGCCCAGGAACGGAACATCACCCTGAACAGCGCCATCGCCCCCGACAGCGTCATCGCCGCCACCGAGGACGATTTGTACCAGATCGTATTCAATCTGGCGGAAAACGCCATCAAATACAACGTGGACGGAGGCCGGGTGGACATCACCTCCCAGGTCACCTCCGACCAGGTGATCCTCTCCGTGGCCGACACGGGTGTGGGGGTTCCCGACGAGGATCTGCCTCACATCTTTGACCGGTTTTACCGTGTGGACAAGGCCCGCTCCCGGGAGGCCGGCGGCACCGGTCTGGGCCTGTCCATCGTCAAGGACACCGCCGCCCTCCACGGCGGCGAGATCACCGCCGAGCACGGGGAACCCGGCGGCATGATCTTCCGGGTCGTATTCCCCCGTGAGCTGTAAATCATTTCATTTCAATATCCGAAAGGCAGGCATCCACTATGAACCGTTC
>ONVR01000356.1 GCA_900321335.1 uncultured Eubacteriales bacterium
GCTACCAAAGGAAAAAGCGTGCGCACGCTTTTGACCGTACTGCTCACCATGGCGCTCATCACGGGTCTTTCTCTTATGATCGTTCAGCGCGTCTCACTGGAGCAGTCGTCACAGCATGCGGCACGTACGGAGAGCCGTCAGGACGCGGTATTCCCCGTAGAGACACAGGAAAGCAGAACCCGCATGACGCCCGTTACGGCGGAGAGCGTCAGTTTTACACCGGCGACTGCGGCGGCAACAGCTCCGGCGCCAACGCCCAAGGCGGCGCTCAGCGCTGCTGCGGAGCTGCAGGTCATGCAGGATACGGTGAGCGAACCTTTCGCGGAAAAGGCCCTGTCCAGAAGCACTGCTCTGGAGATGGGCATTGAGGCGTTCAAGGCGTCAGCCCTTGCCAGATGGGAAGAGCAGATCGCCCAGCAGGAGGCTGCGGAGGCAGAACAGGCAGAAGCGCTGGCCGAAGAGGACGAATCTTACGAGGTCTATGACGACGCCGATTCCGAGACCCAGGAGACGTACACGGAAAGCGACGTTTCCTATGAAGAGACGTATACGGAGAGTACTTCTGACTATACCGTGGAGGCGACTTACGACGAGCCCGAGCCGGAACCCGAACCCGAACCGGAGCCTGAGACCACGAGCCGGGAGGCATACACATCCGACAGTTCCGGCGGGTACTCCGATCTGGATTATCTGGCTGCCATTTGCCAGATCGAGGCCGGCAGCAACTATGACGGTTGTCTGGCCGTGGCAAACGTGGTGCTCAACCGGGTGTATGCCGGATACGCTTCCAGCGTTTACGGCGTCATTTACGCCCCTTATCAGTTTGCCACCGGTGACATGAGTTACTATCTGGAATACGGCACTTCCTCCACAGCCAGACAGGCGGCGGCGGATGCCCTGGCCGGTGTGAACAATGTGGGAGGCTATCTGAGTTTCAACGGCACCTACTGGCTGGATCCGGATACGCTTTCCGTACCCTATACGGTGATCGGCGGAAACGTGTTTTATTGAGTTTCCCCGGTAAATATCGCAAGATCACGGTGAGCCGGTCTTTGGATCGGCTCACCGCTTTTTGTGATTAAGTGTTTCTTAATTTTTCCCTACAGACGATTCCGGCCTTTCCAAACGGTGAAGAACGCGATATAATAGCAAATAGAGATTGCATAGATGGAAAGGAAGGCGGAGGAAATGTTCAGAACCATGCGCAGGTATCGACAGGAGCTTTCTCCGGAGGTGTGCCGTCAGATCCTGACACGGGGAACCACCGGCGTTCTGGCTGTTTGCGGAGACGACGGGTATCCTTATACCATACCGCTGAACTATATCTACACGGAGGGAAAGCTTTATTTTCACGGGGCGAAGACGGGGCATAAAATCGACGCCATCCGGCGCAGTGACAAGGTGTCCTTCTGCGTGATCGACTACGAGCAGTACCTGCCGGAGCAGTTTACCACGGTCTTTCGCAGCGTCGTCGTGTTCGGACGTGCGGTGATCCTGGAGGATCCGGAGGAGATGTACCGGGCGGTGGACAGCCTGGGTGCGCGATTCTCTCCCCAGGTTTCCCCGGAAAAGCGGGAGGCGGAGATCCGGCGGGAGTGGGCGCCCCTTGCGGTGATCCGGCTGGATATTGAGCACATGACGGGCAAGCAGGCCAAGGAACTGCTGCAGAAGGAACAGTGATGGAGCATTTGCGGAAGGAAGGTGGGCGAATGCACAGAATCAGATGCGTTGCGGTTTTGCTGCTGGCATTGCTGCTGCTTTGCAGCGGCTGTATGCCTTTTGTGGGGAAACCGGTTTCCCCGGAGGGCACGGTGACGCCGCAGAAGCCCACTCAGGAAAACACGGATCAGCAGGCGCTGTCTCCCGATGACGGGGAGCAGCTGCCGGACGAGCCGGAGGAAACGGCGCCGGCCTTTGACCTGAGGGAGTATCTGGTGGAGGGCAGCGACGATTTGTACAATATCACGCCGCTGGTTACGATGGGCTACGTGAAGAAGCCCATCGCCTACGGCTTTGTGTCAGACACAGAGCTGGTATTGATCTATAAGCGGGTTAACGGCGTGCGGGACACGACCTACAGCGCCAAATGCCTGGATCTGACCACGGGAGAGCTGACGGAGTATCTCCCGGACTGGCAGGCGAGCTTCCGGGAGCCGGTCGATGAGGAGGAGATGCCCGGCGGCTCCTACATACAGCTGATCAGCGCCAGACCGCTTGTATTGTGGGACTATGTCAACGACGCGCTGTACAGACCGGACCAGGACGTGGTGACGGTGGAACTGGGAGAGGCGTTTGCCTATGCCGACTTTTCCGTTTTTCAGGGAGAAGTGTACTGCATTCAGTCCGGTATGATCTATCGGGTGGAGCAGGACGGTTCCATGACGCTGGTCTATACCCTTCCCACACAGATGCGCTACCTTTACCCGGTGATGGGAGAGTCCGATGCGTACATGACCTTCGCGGTTACCCCGTCGCTGGATGAACGGTATGACGTTTACTTGGATCTCAATCCGGTCACGGGAGAACAGTATTTTTACACGCGCCGGTATTACGATACGTATTTTGACGGGATATCCGGTACGCGGCTCTACGCCATGACCTGGCCCAGGACGGACCAGGAGCCCTTCGGTGCCTGCGTTTATGACAGCGCCGCCCACGCGAAAACGGTCCTACCGTTCCCGGATACGCTCGATGCCTATATCCGCTCGCTGTATGAGACGGAGGTGTCGCCGACACCTGCGCCCGGGCCGGATCCCGAAGCGTTTGGGGATGATTGGGAGGATGCCGGGCAGAAAGAGCAGGATCCGGCGTTCTATGAGGACGACAGCGTTGGGTACTATACGGGCTTTATGGCAGCCTCTCTTTCGGGAGACAGCCTGGCGTTTTACTTCGGGGGTGTCGATGACGCCATCGGCAGACTGTACTACTGGGATCTGTCCCAAAGGACCCAGAGCCGGTGGGAGCCGGAGCCCCGGGAGGTGTACGAGATCTCCGTTTCCGACTATGGAGATCTATCCAAATGGGCCCGACAGATCGGAGATCGTTACGGTGTGGAGATCCTCTTCGGCGAAAACGTCCCAACGGAGTTCGGCGGCTACTATCTGTACCCTGCCAGCAACGAGGACTATCTCTGGGAGGCCCTTGTGATGCTCGATGAGGTTCTTGGCACCTATCCCAAGGGCTTTTTTGACGCGGGAGAGGATGGATACGTCCGGCAGACCGTGTTTTACCTGACAGGAGGCATGAGCGCGTCACCGGATGCTCTGTTTACGCCAAGCGCCGTGGGCCTTGCCATGGAGTCCGACGGACTGAGTGCTATCGCGCTTGACGTGGAGAGTTACCCCCTGGATGCGGGGACGGTTTATCACGAGATCACGCACATCATCGACAACCGGCTGACTTATCTGGGCGTTCTGGACGAGGAGGTTTGGAGCAGTCTGAACCCGGAGGACGCGGACTATTTTTACTGTTATGTGGACGAGTACGGACGGTCCTACGAGGAGTTTGCGGACTTCAGCTATACCACCTACTCGGATGCGTACTACAACGGAGACTACGAGTCCGTCTATTTCTATGACGATTACGCCAAAACCTTCCCCACGGAGGACCGGGCCAGACTGATGGAATATCTGCTGGGCTACTACGACTACGTGGACCCCGGCTACCGGGGCAGCCATGTACAGAAAAAACTGGCCTACTACTTCCAGTGTATCCGGGAGGGCTTTGACACCACCGGGTGGCCGGAGCGGACGATCTGGGAACAGCGTCTGTATGAGCTGCAGCAGGGGCTATGGTAAAAACAACAAAAAGACAACGGCGATCGCACCGCACTTTCTATAAAGGGCGGTGCGGTTTTTTCCGGGATAATCGTTGCTATTGTTTTTCTGCTGTGGTAAACTGTTAAAAAACTTTTCTGCGGTTTGTGTCGAAACAGCGGATGGACGGTTTTGACACAAACCATCGTTATGGAGTGGATTTGCGCATGTTCAAAAAATTCAAGGCGCTCTTTGGCGCCCAGGACATGACGGTAGGCAGTCCCATCAAATGCCTGCTCATGTTCTCTGTGCCCCTGCTGATCGGCAATCTGGCACAGCTTCTCTACAGTACGGTGGACTCTGTCATCGTAGGTAAATACGTGGGAGACGAGGCCCTGGCGTCCATTGGCGTGGACACCCCGCTTCTGCTGCTGTTTCTGGTGATCTTCATGGCCATCGGCTCCGGCGTCATGGTCATGGTTTCCCAGTATTTCGGTGCCAAGGACTATGAAAATCTGGAGCGGACGGTGGGTAACTCCATCACCCTCATTGCGGCTGCCTCTGTGGTGCTGACGGTGGGCGGCATCCTGCTGACCCCGTGGATGCTCCGGGTCATCAACACCCCGCCGGAGACCTATGAGATGGCAAAAATCTACCTGATCATCTGCTTTTACGGTATAGCCGGCGACGGGTTTTACAACATCATGTCCGGTATTCTCCGGGGCATGGGAGAGTCCGTGTTCCCGCTGCTGGTGCTGATCCTCACCACGGTGCTCAACATCGTGCTGGATCTGTGGTTCGTCATCGGCCTGGGCATGGGAATTGCCGGTGCCGCCTGGGCAACCAGCATCGCCAAGACCGTTTCCGCCATTGTATGCCTGATCAAAGTGCTCAGCGCCAAAAACGTATGCAACGTCAAGGCCAGACACCTGAAACTGGACCGTGACATTCTGGGAACCATCTGCCGCCTGGGCATTCCCAACGGCATCGCCCAGGGCATCATGTTCCTTGCCACCATCGTCATCCAGAGTATGATCAACAAGATGGGCTTTCTGGTCACCGCGTCCATCACGGCGGTGCTTCGCGTGGACGGCTTTGCCGTGATCCCCAGCCAGACCTTCGGCATGAGCGCCGCCACCTTCACGGGACAGAATGTCGGCGCGGGCCGTCTGGACCGGGTGAAAAAGGGTGCCAAACAGGTCTTTCTCATGTGTTTGGTCACCTCCCTTGTTATGATTACGGCCATGCTCATTTTCGGCAAGTGGATGATGGGCCTGTTTACAGACACAAAAGAGGTCATAGACATGGGCTATGGCTTTATCCTGACCATGCTGCCGGGATACCTGCTGATGTGTATCGGGCAGTCCTTCGGCGGCGTGATCCGGGGCGCGGGCGACTCCATGGGCCCCATGTGGATCGCACTGGTCACCAATACGGTGATCCGGATCCCGGCCATGCTGCTTCTGGTGCATTTTACAAGAAGCGAGATCTATCCCGCAGGCAACCCCAAGTCCAGCTTTATTGCCATCGTAATCGCCATGTTTATCAACGCGGTGATTACCCTGATCTACTATCGGAAGGGCAGATGGAAGGACAAGGCCATCGTCTGAGAAGTACACCGGCTGTCACATGGCAGCCGGTGTTTCCCCAATTCTATGAGCTGTGAGCCCGGAACGCAGTTAAAACAGGAGGCTATCTCATGCCCATTCAGATCGTGCGCAACGATATTACGAAAATGACCTGTGACGCCATCGTCAACGCAGCCAACAGCTCCCTGCTGGGAGGCGGCGGTGTGGACGGCGCCATCCACCGTGCGGCAGGGCCGAAGCTGCTGGAGGAATGCCGGACCCTGGGGGGCTGTGAGACGGGTCAGGCGAAGATCACAGGAGCCTATGACCTGCCCTGTAAGTACGTGATCCACACGGTGGGACCTGTCTGGGGCGGGGGAGACCGGGGAGAGCGGGAGCTTCTGTGCGCCTGCTACCGGAATTCTCTGGAGCTGGCAAAGCGGCACAAATGTGAGAGCGTGGCTTTTCCCCTGATCTCCTCGGGGGTTTATGGATACCCCAAGGACCAGGCGATCCGTGTGGCCATGGACACCATCGGCGCCTTTCTGGCGGAAAATGACATGACGGTGTACCTGGTGATCTTTGATAAAAAGGCGTTTCAGATCAGTGAAAAGCTATACACCGGTATTCAGGCGTACATCGACGATCACTATGCTCTATCCCACAGAGACAGCCTCAGAGAGCGCCTGCGCCGCGAGAACTTTGCCGGGAACGTTGCGGCGAAAGCATATCACGGTGTTGAAGCGCCCCTGCCGGCCAGTCCCGACGCCGCGGCGCCACAGTCCCGAAAGAAAAAGCGCCGTAGCATCAAGGAGCTGCTTGCCCGGGATCAACAGATGCCGCCTCTGGAGGAGGTAGTCCGCTCCCTGGACGAGAGCTTTTCCCAGATGCTCCTGCGGAAGATCGACGAGAAGGGCATGACCGACGCCCAATGCTACAAGAAAGCCAATATCGACCGTAAGCTGTTTTCCAAGATCCGCACCGATGTGCATTACCGACCCAGCAAGACCACGGCTATTGCCTTTGCCATTGCGCTGGAGCTTCCCATGGAGGAGACACGGGATCTGCTGCAGAAAGCGGGGTATGCCCTGTCCCACAGCAGCAAATTTGACGTGATCATCGAGTATTTTATCCTCTCCGGGAACTATGACGTGTTCCAGATCAACGAGGCCCTTTTCGCCTTTGACCAGACCTTGCTTGGAGCGTGAAAATGTCGCCTGAGCGGCGACCACAGCCCGCTTGAGAATCGGTATCCTGTGACTGTAAGGATCAATCACAAATCACAGGATGGAGGTTTTCAAATGAACAACAACATTACAGAACTGGTTTTTCTCCTGGACCGCAGCGGCTCCATGTCCGGCCTGGAGGGCGATACCATCGGTGGCTTCAACGCCATGCTTGCACAGCAGAAACAGATCCCGGGCAAGTGCCTTGTGTCCACTGTGCTGTTCGATCACGAGCGGCTGGTGCTCCATGACCGTGTTCCCCTGGAGCAGATCACGCCCCTGACGCAGGCGGATTACACCGTCCGGGGCAGCACGGCGCTGATCGATGCCATTGGCTGCGCGATCCACCACATCGGGAGTATTCACAAATACGCCAGAGCGGAGGACGTGCCGGCCCATACCATGTTCGTGATCACCACGGACGGTATGGAAAACGCCAGCCATCTGTATGCAAGCGCGGAGGTCAAGGCGATGATCACCAGGGAAAAGGAGCAGTACGGCTGGGAGTTTCTGTTCCTGGGAGCGAATATCGATGCGGTGGAGACAGCGGCCCGGATTGGCATCAGCCGTGAGCGCGCGGTCAATTATCATGCCGACCCGACGGGGACAAAAGCCGTCTATGACAACATCGGCGCGCCCATTGCCCAGATGCGGACCGGAAAGGCGATCACCAACGAGTGGAGCGAGAACATCCACAGGGATTTTTTCGGCAGAAAGAAACGGTAAAAGCACAGATACTGCCTTGGATTATCGTGCGGCGCGGGGAAAATGCGTTTTCCCCGCGCCGCCTTTTTTCATCGCAGAGGAGCGGCTTTTTTGCCGCGTTTTCATATTGAAATACCATCTGTCCGGTGGTAAACTGGATAAAAGTGCTGCCGGAAAAGAGGATGTGTATGAAAAAGTCCCTTGCCACCGACCTGACCCAGGGAAATGTTCTGCGTCAACTCATTGCCTTTGCCATACCCATCGCGCTGGCCAATATCCTGCAGATCGTCTACACCGTAGTGGATACGGTGATCGTCGGGCGCTTTATCGGCACCGACGGGATCGCCGGGGTGTCCTCGGCCAGCAACATCATCATGCTCTGTACGAATTTCAGCATGGGCATCAGCGGCGCCGGCCAGGTGATCATTGCCCAGTTCCAGGGGAAAAACGACCGGGACGCCGTTTCCAGATCCATCGGCACCATGTTTACCTTTACCATGCTGGTGGCGCTTGTTCTTACGGCTGTTTTCCTGCCACTGACCAGACCGCTGCTTCGACTGATCCGCACGCCGGAGGCGGCCTTTTCCATGGCGGTGAGCTATGCCGCCTGCTCCTTTGCGGGACTGCTCTTTGTTTTCGGATACAGCGCTGTGGGCTCCATGCTGCGGGGGATGGGCGACAGCCGGCACCCGCTGTTTTTCATCGGCATCGCCACGGTGCTCAATATCATACTGGATCTGCTGTTTGTCGGACCGCTGCATATGGGCACCTTCGGCGCCGCTCTGGCCACGATTATCGGGCAGGGGTTGTCTTTTCTCTTCTCCCTTGGCTATCTGTACCGGAA
>ONVR01000355.1 GCA_900321335.1 uncultured Eubacteriales bacterium
GAGGAGGAGCAGGAAAAGACTTTGGCGGAGGCGGAGCCTGTGATCGGTCAGATCCGGGAGCAGATCAGCCGGCGGGAAAAAGTCTTTGCGGGGACCTCCGTCCACGGACGTCTGCTTACCGGCACGTTGTACCCCATGTACGTGAAGGGGAGAAAGACGAAGGACTTTTACGCCGACGACAGCTGCGTCGGGTGCGGTGCCTGCGCCGGACGGTGCCCCAACAAGGCCATCGTCATGGAAAACGGCAGACCCAAATGGATCCGGGAGCGCTGCAGCTTCTGTATGAGCTGTGTGCGGTGCGGGGCGATCCAGTACGGGGACAAGCTCACGGGGAAGGCCCGGTATAAACATCCCATGCTCCGGAAAAAGAAAGAAAATCACTGTCACTGACTCACGGCAGCACAGACGCCCCGGGCGTCTGTGTTGCTTTTTTTATGAAAAAGGTTTACAATGATGCACGATATTTTTATGGATGGACGTGTTGGAATGAATCCGATACTGGAGAGAATCCTGCCCACCGTGCAGAAGCCTGCCCGGTACGTGGGCGGGGAATACAACCAGGTGGTGAAAGACAGAGACACTGTGGGCACCCGCATCGCCTTCTGCTTTCCCGACACCTACGAGATCGGTATGTCCAATCTGGGCATGAAGATCCTCTACGGCGTCTGGAACGAGATGGACGGCGTGTGGTGTGAGCGGGTGTTTGCCCCCTGGGGCGATATGGAACAGGCCATGCGGGAGCGGGGGATCAAGCTCTACGGCCTGGAGAGCGGCGACGCCATAGACACCTTTGACGTGGTGGCGTTTTCCATCGGCTACGAGATGGCCTATACCACCGTGCTGAACATGCTGGATCTGGCCGGGCTGCCCCTGCGCAGCGCGGACCGGGACGAAACCATGCCTCTGGTCATCGCCGGGGGGACTGTGTGCTATAATCCGGAGCCCATCGCCCCCTTTGTGGATCTGTTTATCCTGGGAGAAGGGGAGGAGGTCAACCGGGAGCTTGTTGCCCTGTACGACCGGATGAAACGAGACGGCGCCTGCCGCCGGGCTTTTCTGCGGGAGGCGGCAAAGCTGGGGGGCATTTACGTGCCGTCTTTGTACGACGTGTTCTACCACGCCGACGGGACGGTATCGCGCATCGAGGCCAGAGACGGCGCCCCCATGCCCGTTGTCAAGCGGGTGGTGCAGAACTTCAGCGACGCCTACTATCCCACCAAGGCCGTAGTGCCCTCTACGGAGATCGTCCACGACCGGGTGGAGCTGGAGCTGTTCCGGGGCTGCATCCGCGCCTGCCGCTTCTGCCAGGCGGGGTATGCCTACCGCCCTGTCCGGGCCCGGGACAAGGAGACGATCATTGCCCAGGGAAAGGAAACCCTGGCCGATTCCGGCTATGAAGAGGCGACCCTTCTGAGCCTGAGCACCAGCGATTACCGGCCTTTGTTTGACCTGTGCGACGGGCTGCTGGCCTGGTGTGAGCCCCGGAACATCAGTCTGTCGCTGCCATCCCTGCGGGCGGACAACTTCTCCATTGAGCTCATGGAGAAGGTCCAGAAGGTGCGCAAATCCGGCATCACCTTCGCCCCGGAGGCCGGGAGCCAGCGGCTTCGGGACGTGATCAACAAGAACGTCCGGGAAGAGGACCTGCTCAACTCCTGCCGCATCGCCTTTGCCGGCGGCTGGAATAACCTCAAGCTGTATTTCATGCTGGGCCTGCCCACGGAGACAGACGAGGACGTGATCGCCATTGCAGAGCTGGCCAACAAGGTGCTCTATACCTGGAAGACCTATGCCAAGAACAAGAGCCGGGGCGTGCGCATCACCGTGAGCACCTCCTGCTTCGTGCCCAAGCCCCACACGCCTTTCCAGTGGGAAGCCCAGGTATCCATGGCGGAGTATCAGCGCCGGGTGCAGCTGCTGCGGGAGCATCTGCGGGTCAAGACCATCACCTACAACTGGCATGATCCGGACACCAGCTATATCGAGGCCATTCTGGCCCGGGGAGACCGGCGTCTGGCCGACGCCCTGGAGCTGGTGTGGAAAAACGGGGGACGGCTGGACTCCTGGGGGGAGTATTTCTCCTTTCAGCGGTATCTGGACGCCCTGGCCGCCTGCGGCCTGGACGGGGACTTCTACGCCGCCCGGGAGCGGAGCCGGGAGGAGATCCTGCCCTGGAGCATGACCAGCGTGGGCGTCAAGGAGCAGTATCTCTGGCACGAGCGGGAGATGGCGTACCGGGAGACCATCACCCCGGACTGCCGGGCCCAATGCACGGGCTGCGGCGCCAATGCGTTCTGTCCGGGAGGGAAATGCGATGCCTGATACGACAAGACTGCTGATCCGGAAGGACGGACTGGGGATCTATCTGTCTCACCTGGATCTGATGCACAACATGGAGCGGGTCTTCAACCGGGCCCAAGTGCGGATCTGGCACACCCAGGGCTTCAATCCCCACCCTTATATGTCCTTCTGCCTGCCCCTTTCTCTGGGGGTGGCGAGCGGGTGTGAGATCATGGACTTCAAAATGGAGCAGCAGATCCCCCTGGAGGAGCTGCCGGGAAGGCTCAACCCCTTTATGCCCGCCGGGATCACGGTGCTGGAGGCCTATACCTCGCCACGGAAGACCCGGGAGCTGGCCTGGCTGGAGATCGGAGGAGAGCTGTTCTATGACGACGGAACGGCCCGGGAGAAGCTGCCCCTTCTGCAGGAGCTGTTTGCCCGGGAGAGCATCGTTATCGAGCGCAAGACCAAGCGGGGCGTGGGGCCGTCAGACATCGCTTCCGGTATCCGGGAGCTGACCTTTGCCGCACCCGACGACGGCACGGTGACCCTGCGCGGGGTCATTGCGGCCCAGAATCCCGGCCTGAACCCGGCGCATCTGATCGCGGCGATCCGGCAGCTGGAACCGGCGCTGACCCCGGATTTTCACCGCTTCCGGCGGCTGGAGGTCTATGACGACAACATGAACGTTTTCAGATAGGAGAGACGTGATGAAAAAACTGTTTTCCCCGACGATCATGGGCATACTGATCGGACTGCTGGTAGCGGTGGTTTTCGTGTGGAGCTACACCCTGCTGACCACCAGCGTGGGCGCCCACAGACCCCTGCGGGCCACGGAAGCAGATCTGGCCGAGAAGGTCCAGACGTATTTGAATGAGAACGTGCCGGAGCCGGGGACGTTTTCCCTGCCCGAGACGCCCCAGCCGGGAGAGCCCTGCAGCTTTCTCTACGGTGTATACACGGAGGGGGAGACGCAGTTTCCCTATATCTGCGTGGTGGCCAGGCAGATCTTCTCCGACGATTATCTGATCGGCACGGATCTGATGGGCTTTGCCCGGGGCGGCGAGGC
>ONVR01000354.1 GCA_900321335.1 uncultured Eubacteriales bacterium
AAATTGCGCCAGACAAGGCGGCTTTCGCAGAGCATAATGGAGATATATGGTCAAGAAAGCCAACGCCGTATGGCACAATTTCTGCCGGAAGGACTGTCAGATTTTTATTAAGGGTTAGTATAAAAAGGAGTCGGCGTTCTGTCGACTCCTTTCCCATTACCATTCAAGCAGGAGGCTGTAGCATGAACCAACTGAATTACATTGTAAAAAGACTGCTGCAAATGATCCCGGTGCTTTTTATTGTAACCATTGTAATTTTCCTGGGTATCCGGATGATTCCCGGCAACCCGGCGGAAAATATTTTGGGAGATAAGGCGTCCCCGGAGTCTGTTGCGGCCTTGGAAAAAAAGCCGGGGCTCGACCAGCCTCTTTTGAAGCTATATCTCATCTACATGGATGACATTATCCATCTCGATTTCGGCAATTCTCTGCGGCTTAAGCAGCCGGTGAGCGTGCTGTTCAAGCAGAAGGCGAAGGTTACCCTGACCTATACCCTCATCAGTGGACTTTTTACCGTTCTTATCGGCATCCCCTGCGGATACATAGCTGGTATGACAAAAAAACCATATGTGAGCAAGGGAATCACCTCCACTGCACTAATCATTCTGTCCCTGCCTGAATTCTGGTTTGCAATACTGCTACTCTATTTCTTCGGGCTGCGGCTTGGCTGGGTACCCATCGGCGGCTGGGGAGAAACATGGGGCGAGCATATCCACAGTATTCTCCTGCCGGCCTTTACCGGCGCCATCGGATCTGTGGGCCTTCTAATCCGTAATGTCCAGAGCGGCGTTCACAAGATCCTCGCAAAAGACTATATTGACTTTGCATACAGCAAGGGAACTGATAAGGCTACCATTCGTTCTCGCTATGTTATCAAGAATGTTATGGTTTCCTCCATCACTCTCATCGCCATGCGCGTTACTTCAATGCTGGGCGGCAGTGTTATTATCGAGACGGTGTTCGCTTTACCTGGGTTGGGCTCCATGCTTGTCAATGCCATCAACGGGCGAGACTATATCCTCGTCCAAAGCACCGTTCTTATTTATGCTCTGATCGTTCTCTTAATAACCCTGATTACCGACATCTGCTACTCGTTTATTGATCCCCGCGTCAAGCTACAGTGAGGTGGAATGCTATGAAAAATAAAAATATAATGAGCCGTAAGCTGCGTCCGGACAGACCCTACGCCCTCATCATCGGCAGCGTCATGTTCGCAATCGTTTTGCTGATGGCCTTTTTCCCCTCTCTCTTTACGAAATTCGATCCGTTGGAGCAGAATTTCTCCATTGCGCTGAAGGCTCCCAGCGCCGAGCATATTTTCGGGACCGACAACTACGGTAGAGACCTTTTTACCCGTGTCGTTTACGGTGCGAGGATCGATCTGAAGATCGGTTTTCTCGCCATGATTGTCCCGTTCTTCGTGGGCTCCTTTATCGGGCTCGTGGCCGGTTGGTTCGGAGGATGGGTGGATGCCCTTATCATGCGTATTCAGGACATCATGACTGCTTTCCCCTTCACCATTCTCGTTATCGCTATCATATCCATTTTGGGGAGAAGCGAATCCAATGTATATATCGCTATCTGGCTGGTGGGCTGGAAGGACTATACCAAGCTGGTGCGAAGTGAGGTCCTGGTGGAAAAGAACAGCGAATATATTCAGGCGGTGCGTTCTCTCGGATTTTCGGATTTTCGCATCATGTTCCGGCACATTCTGCCCAACACCATAAACAGCGCCGTTGTGTACGCTGTTTCCGATGTAATGCTTTGCATGCTGGTCGCCGCATCGCTCAGCTTCCTCGGTCTGGGTGTCCAGCCTCCTTCTCCCGAATGGGGTGCCATTATCTCCGAGGGCCGGCCCTTCATCCTCAATGCATGGTGGATGTGTGCGCTGCCCGGTCTGGCGCTGGCCTTTACCGGCACATCCCTCAGTCTGATGGGCGAGGGAATCTCCCATGTTCTCACCAACGACGGCAGAAAGTGAGGGAATTGAAGATGGCAGAATCTTTACTCAGCGTGCGTGAGCTGCGCACCTATTTTCTGAATAACAAAAAAATAGTACGCGCTGTTGACGGCGTGTCCTTCGATGTGAACAAGGGTGAGATATTCGGTCTCGTGGGTGAGTCCGGCTGTGGCAAAAGCGCGACCTGTCGATCCCTTATCCGACTTGTCCAGTCAACAGGCGAAATCGTCGGCGGAGAAATCCTGTACAAGGGCAAGGACCTTGTCACTCTCTCGGAGAAAAAAATGGCTGAGGTTAGAGGCCGTGAGATAGGCATGATATTCCAAGAACCAATGAACACGCTCAACCCTCTCACCACCATCGGCACCCAACTTTCAGAGGTTTTTACCCACAAGAAGCTGAGCAAGGAAGAAATCCGGCAACGGGCAATTGAGATGATGCGCCTTGTAGGTATTCCCGAGCCTGCACTTCGACTGAAGGACTATCCTCACCAGTTTTCCGGCGGTATGCGCCAGCGTGCCATGATCGCCATCGCTCTTGCGGCCCAGCCCGAGCTGCTGCTGGCCGACGAGCCGACCACCGCTCTTGATGTCACGATCCAGGATCAGATTATTCGCCTGCTGCTGGAGCTGCGGGAAAAGCTGTCCATGAGCATGATCCTGGTCACCCATGATATGGGCGTTGCCTCCCGTATGTGTGACCGTATCGCCGTCATGTATGCCGGACATATCATGGAAATGACCACTTCTCATCAGCTGTTCTACGCGCCGCGCCACCCCTATACGCTGGGACTCATGCGCTCCATGCCACTGGCAGGAAAGGGTATCCGTCTTGAGCCTATTCAGGGAACACCGCCGGATCTGAGCAATGAGATCGTCGGGTGTCCCTTTGCTCCCAGATGCAAAATGGCCTGTGAAAGATGCCGGCAGGAAATGCCTCTTCTGCGCGAAGTGGAGCCGGGCCATCTGTCTGCGTGTCACCGCGCTGAGGATCTTATTGGCGAAAGCTTTTTGAAGAGCAAGGAGGTACAGTGATATGAGGGAAGAATTGCTCAGAGTTGAACATATGGTCAAACAGTTTCCCATAAAGCAGACCATTTTTGAGACTATAGCCAAAAAGCCGAAACGCTATGTGCGGGCTGTGGACGATGTGTCTTTTGAGGTGAACAAGGGCGAGACTGTGGGTCTGGTGGGCGAATCCGGCTGCGGGAAAAGTACTCTTGCAAAAACGATCTGCCGGCTGTATCAGCCCGACGGAGGCAAGGTGGTCTTTGCCGGTCAGGATATGTTCGGCCTTAAATCGGACGAACTTCGGAAAGTCCGATTTAAGATGCAGATGGTATTTCAGGATCCCTATTCCTCTCTGAACCCCAGGATGACAGTGCGGCAGATGCTTGACGAGATCCTCACGGTCCATAAGCTGTGTCCGAAGAATCAGCGCCTGGAGGAGGAGCTGAGGGTCCTGAACATGGTCGGTCTGGGAGAGAACTCTCTGGATCGCTACCCCAGCCAGTTTTCCGGAGGTCAGAGACAGCGCATCAATATCGCCCGCGCACTGATCATGAAGCCGGATATGCTGATCGCAGACGAGCCGGTGTCCGCTCTGGATGTATCCATTCAGGCGCAGGTCATCAATCTGCTTATCGACCTGAAGAATGAGCTGAACCTCACGATGCTGTTCATCTCCCACGACTTGCGTGTAGTGAAATATATTTCTGATCGGGTAGTGGTCATGTATCTTGGCCGCATCGTAGAGGTCGGTAACACCGAAGAGTTGTATGCTAGCCCCTGCCATCC
>ONVR01000351.1 GCA_900321335.1 uncultured Eubacteriales bacterium
GCACCGATTATATAAAGCAGGCTTTTTCTGTCTTTCATAAAACACACCATACCTTTCCTGTCTGATTTTTACTTTTTTATTATACACACTTTTCAGAGGGATTACAAGGCTCATTTTCCCATATTGAAAAAAATTAACAAATGTGCTATAATGGCGCAACCACAACAATTAACAAAAAGCGAGGCGATCACCGTGTTTGAACATATCCCCTGGCTGCAGTTCAAGGGAAAGCGGGAACAGGAGCGGGAGCGGAAGGAGTACCAGGCCTGGGCGTACCCCTATGGGGAGGCACAGGCAGAAAAAGTAAAAGGGCTTCTCAAGGAGATCTTCCCCCGGGAAGATGAAAAGATGAGCCTTGTGTGTTTTCTCACCGCCAAGGAGATCTTCTCCCCGGAGGTCCGGGAGGCCTATTACACCGGCGACCGTCACGAAAAAGCCGTCAACGTCATCCGCAAGGAGCTGAAATACTACCGCTATATGTTCCCCAAAGGCACCGGCACCACCTACATGGCCCTGGGTATGGCTGACGCCCAGATCGGGCCGGAGCTCCAATACCCCACCTGTGACGAGCTGCGCCGGACGGCTTCCCAGCTGGACGGGGAGATCCAAAAGATCCAGGAGTATCTGGACGCCACCGGCAAAAAGGATCTGTAACGCCCAGGCGCTCCCAGGGGGCGCTGTCAAGGGGAAACTCGCCGGAACCGGCAATGTGCAAAAGAAAAGCGGTCGTGATCGTTTCGGTCACGACCGTTTTGTCTGTTCACCGGCCGCAAGGACGACAAGAAAGCCATTTTCGTCTGCAAGCAGCACCTCGTGCGCCGCACCGTCTGTCAGCTTTTCGATCTCACGGGCAGAGTAGGGATGAAACACCATCCCCTCCCATTTGCCGCCCGTGAACAAATAGTCCCCCTCTTCGTTTGTTTCATGGGGTTCTGCCTCGTATTGATCGTCTGTCTTATCCAGCGTCAGCAGCACACACCCGCCCGGTCTGACGATGCGCAAAAGCTCCCTGACCGCGGCCATGCCCTGCCGGATCGGCATATGATCCACTACGTCTCTGGCGACAACCGCGTCAAAGCAGCCGTCGGTATACCCGGTTGACAGCACATCTGCCTGTCTGAATCCCGCCGCCGAACAGTCGCTCTCTGAAAACAGCTTTTCCGCCAGCGAAACCGCATCTTCCGCGATATCAAAGCCGGAGACAGAAAAGCCAAATCGCGCCAGCTTCAGCGCATAGACACCGCATCCGCATCCGGCATCGCAGACTCGCCTTGCGCCCCGCTTCTGCAGGAAGGTGACGATCGCGTCCGCCGCCGGGTCAAGGCTCGCGGCATACGCGGCTATCCGTTCCGGGGCGACGCTCCCCCAGCTTCGGTCCCAAAATGCTCTTTCCATATCTGTTTTCATGTCCTTTCCCGCAGATCTGGTGTTGAAAAGCGGATGTCGTCCGCCGCCCCCGAATAAGGAGAATCCTCTCTCCCGCAAAGCGTCCCGCCCGGGGCGCTTTCTATTTCAGCAGCTTCATAAACGCCAGCAGCACCAGCAGTGCGCCTCCCGCCGGAGACAGGTCTATGCCCGCTTTTTCAGCAGTAAGCTTTCCCACCGTCTCTCCGGCGAAAATGGCCCCGAGACTCAGCGCCAGCGAAAGGCCCGCGGCCAGCAGGACGCTTGCCCCTGTTGCCCCCGCACCGGCGCCGAACCCGGCGGCGGCCCCGTCCAGGGACAGCACCGCCCCCAGCAGCAGGGCCTCTTTGGCAGAGAGCACGCCGCCGCTGTCCAGATCCGCCAGCTCCGGGTCGGCATAGACCTCCAACAGGAAATGCAGGCGAAAGGCGGTAAACTTTACCGCCCCGTGTCCCTGACGCCGGCGGATCCAGCCCTTCAAAGCCGAGTCGCACAGCCGCGCCCCGCCCAGGCAGAGCAGCACCGCAAAGCTCACGTACCGGGCCGCCTCTCCCCGCAGCGCGGTGCCGGCCCAGGCAGAGCAGGCCAGTACGGCGCTGCCGACGCCGGCGAGAATCAGCCCGGAGAGCGGCGGGATCCGGATCCTTCTGGCGCCGTAGGTCACCGCGGAGACAAAGGTATCCCCGCACACGGACAGCGCCAGCAGCGCCGCCTCCATAATATAACAGGCTTTCAAATACAACACCCCGGGCAAATACTGATATCACAGTATATGCCCGGGGACTTTTCCGCGTATGTTGTCCCGCTTATTCCGCCGCGATCATGAAGTAGTACACCGGCTGACCGCCTTCCAGCATGGTGATCTCCGACTCCGGCATCTTCCGGGATACGGCGCTTTGCAGAACGTCCGTCTCCCGCTCCGCCGCATCGGCGCCGGTGTAGATGGTGACGAACTCCGGCGAAAATGCCGCAAGGGCCTCCGTCGTCTTTTCCATGAGCTCATCAAAATCGCTGCCGTTGCCCAGCAGGGCGTTTTCCAGCAGCACCAGGAACTCCCCGGCCTTGATGGTCTTGTCATCGAACACGGAATCTCTGGCCGCATAGGTAACCAGGGCCGTATGTACCCGCTGGGCCGCCTCGGTCATGGCCTGGGCGTTTACCTGCTCGTCGGGATTCTCCGGGTCCATGGCCAGCATGGCAGAGATTCCCTGGGGAATGGAACTCGTGGGAATGACGATCACCTGCTTGGGCGTCAGGCCGACGCACTGCTGGGCCGCCATGATGATGTTCTTGTTGTTGGGCAGGACGAACACCACCTCTGCAGGAGTGGAGTTGATGGTGTCCATCAGATCGTCCGTGGAAGGGTTCATGGTCTGGCCGCCGGTGATGATACCGTCCACGCCCAGATCCCGGAACACGCTCTCCAGGCCCGCACCGGCGCATACGGCGACCACACCGTACTGCTTCACCGGGGCGGCGGGGGCCACCTTGGGCCGGCCCTGCTGCTCGGACTGAATGACTTTCTCCGTGTGCTGCTCCCGCATGTTCTCGATCTTCACCGTCAGCAGCGGACCGTAGGTCAGCGCCTCGGTAATGACGTTGCCGGGCTCGTTGGTGTGAACGTGGACCTTGATGATCTCCTCATCGTCCACCACCACAATGCTGTCACCCCGTACATCCAGGAAATCCCGCAGCACGTTGGGATCCTTCTTGAACTTCCGGCTCACGATAAACTCGGTGCAGTAGGTGAAGTGGATATCTTCGGTCTCAAAGCTGGTGAAATCCGCCTTGTCGCTGGTGGCGTGAGCGCCCCCGTCGGCGATCTCGATCTTCTCGCCCCGGAGACACTTGAGCATGCCCTCCAGAATATACAGATAGCCTTTGCCGCCGGCGTCCACCACTCCCGCCTTCTGAAGCACGGGGTTCTGATTGACCGTGTTGTCCAGGGCGGTATGGCCCGCCTCCAGGGCGGCCTCCAGGATGGCCTCGACGTCCGTTTCCTCGGCGCTGGCACGGATGGCCGCGTCGGAGGCCAGGCGGGAAACCGTCAAGATGGTGCCCTCCGCGGGCTTCATAACGGCCTTGTAGGCCGACTCCACGCCGCTGACCATGGCCTCGGCAAAGAC
>ONVR01000350.1 GCA_900321335.1 uncultured Eubacteriales bacterium
ACGCTTCCTGTGACCTTAACAGAAAAAAGCCTTGTCCTGTCCGACGAACACGATCTGCCCCAGCCCGGAGACGGAGAACTGCTTGGGTACAGTGTCCATGCCGCTGCGGAGGATTACAAGATCGTTGGTAACAAGGTGGTCATCCGAGGGCAGGCCTCCTATAAGGCGCTTCTGCGCACTCCGGCAGGGGTGGAGGATCTTACCTATAACAAGGAGTTCTCCCAGATCCTGGAGCTGGATGAAATACAGCCGGAGGATCAGTTCCGCGTTACCTTTATGCTCACGGGGACCTACGCGCACATTGCGCCGGGACTTACCGGGGAGAGCGGCAAGGTCGTCTCGGAAATCCAGCTCTTGACCCAATGCCTGCAGCGCCGCAGCATGACGATTGTCAGCGTAAAAGACGCGTACGGGATCGGTTGCCGGCTCGAGCCGGAAAAACAGACCTATAGCCTGCCTTGCCAGGAGCAGCTGCTGGAAAAAACAGAACTGTTTGTCCAGACCATCGAAACACCCGAGCCGGTGAAACGGGTTCTCAACACGCAGGCAAGCTGCGCGGCTGTCTCTCAGGAAGGCGGCGGCCTGCGAACCACGCTCTATATTAGCGTTCTGTATCTGGATCAGGCGGAAAAGATCCAGTCTCTGGCGCGTATGTTTGAGGTGACGAGCGTGTTGGAGGATGCCGCCGCCGAAAAAATGACCCTGCAGGCCTTAGTGCCGGAGGTTTATGCCGCTGCAGGCGGAGGCGGCGTGGATATCCGGGCTTCCGTGCGATTTCAGGCGATAACGGAAAAAATGGTTTCTGTGGAATCTGTGACCGGAGGTGAGCTGATGGCGGAAGCGGGCCAAGAGCGGCGGTCTTTGGTCTTGCGGCGGGTCATGCCGGGGGAGGACTTGTGGCAGATTGCGAAGCAATACATGGGCAGGCGCGAGACGATTCTCGCAGTCAACGGACTGGAAAAACAGGAAATTGTCCCCGGCAGTATGCTGCTGGTTCCCGTAGGCAGATAAAAGAAAAACCGGCAAGGTTCAATCCTTGTCGGTTTTTTGCCTTTTTGGCCGTGCGCCGTCCTGCTTCATCCCGGAAAGAGGGGAGAGCTGTGCTGCCTGGCGCAGGCTCTCGTTTTCCACATGGGTGTAGATCTGCGTAGTGGTGAGGTTTTCGTGTCCAAGCAGCTCCTGAAGCGTTCTGACGTCAACGCCGTTATGAAGCATCAGCGTGGCCGCCGTATGCCGGAGCTTGTGCGCGGAGTACTTTGTACTGTCAATTCCGGCCTGCATCAGATATTTCTTGACCAGTGCGTGAACCGTGGATCTGCTGATCCGCGTTTTGCGGGAGGAGAGGAAAAATGCCCGCCGGTCCAGTGCGATTTCTCCCTTGCGTATTCGCAGATAATTGTTGATGGCGTCAATACAGGCATCGTTGAGGTAAAGCTCCCGCTCCTTGTTGCCTTTACCCAGCACCCGGATGCTCTCCCCGTGAATATCAGAAAGATTCAATCCAACGAGCTCCGATATCCGAAGCCCCAGATTGAGAAACAGCGTAAGAATACAGTAATCCCGCTCCCGGTTGGGGCCGTCAACGCTCTCCAGCAGCGCTGTACACTCCTCCAGTGACAGGTATTTCGGAAGGGATTTCATAATCTTGGGGGAGTCCAGATCCTGGATCGGGTTTTCCTCCAACTGATTTGTTTTCAGCGTGAGATATTTGAAAAAGGAACGCAGGGTGGAGATCTTCCGGGCCCGGGAGCTGGACTCCAGACCGCAGTCTGCGTCGGCGCTCCGGGGATTCTTGATCTTATCCCTGGACAGGAAACTCAAAAAGTCGTATACATCGGACAGGGTAACGCTTTTGATCAGCTCCAGATCCACGTCGGCAATGGGAATCGACTCAAACTCCGTATTTTTCGGGACCATACCCCGCTCCAGTTTCAGATAGCGGAAAAAGGTCCGCAGGTCCAGATAGTACTCGTCCACCGTCTTCTTGGAGTGTCCCTTGATGGTCTCGTGGTAGATCAGAAAGTTTCTGATCACCTCCGGCATATCGGCGCGATAATCCGTGGAAAATCCCTCCTTTACGTTCTTGGTATGGCTTTGCAAGACCGAATTTCCTATATTATAGCACAAAAATCAAAATTTGTATTTTCTATTTTTACGGGTTATGGTACAATAGCACCGAACAAATATCGAGGAGGTCGTTAGCCCATGTTTGAGGAGTATTACAAACCCCTTCCGGACGTTGACGCCTATCTGAAACGGATCGGGGTAGAGCGCCGCGGCGAGCTGACCAAGGCCTATCTGGACAAGCTCGTTTTTGCGCATCAGTGCGCGGTTCCCTTTGAGTCAACCTTTATCAGCGAGTACAAAAAACCGATTCTGCTGGATACGGATTCTCTTTACCGTAAAATCGTTCTTGAACGAAGGGGCGGTTACTGCTTTGAACTCAACGGGGCGTTTCATCTGCTGCTCAAAGGCCTTGGCTTCGACGCCTGGTCCTGTCCCTGCCGGGTAACTCTCGGCGCTTCGGACGACGATATCCTGCGTCCGGTGCTTCATCGGGGCAACGTGGTGCGCCTGGAGAACAAGCTCTATTTCTGTGACGTAGGCTTTGGCGGTCCCATGCCGAAGGGCGCCGTGGCTTTTGCGGATACAGACGTTCAGGAGCTAGGCGGCGAGCGTTTCAAAATGGAAATGATCTCCCACGGAAAATACAGGCTCAAGCGGATCACCCGTGACGGGACCTTGGAAAACATTCTATGGATCTCCGTGGCAGATTGGCCCCCGGTTGATTTTATTGCGCCCAATCTGATCTGTTCCGATCCCGCCGGGCATTTCAGTGCCCGCATGGCAAGCATGCAGACGGTGGACGGTTATATCTCTCTCGTGGGAAACGACTATACCGTCTCCCGCAATGGTAAAACCGTAAAGAG
>ONVR01000349.1 GCA_900321335.1 uncultured Eubacteriales bacterium
AAGATCCCGAAGGTCTCCCGCCAGCGGGGCTTGCCCTGGAAGGTCTCCATCAGCCGCTCTTCCGGGTGGAGGGCGAAGGTGAGCTTCTGCTTGAGATCGCTCATTTCTTCTCACCTCCCGACAGGCTGATGCGGGGGTCGATGATGCCGTAGAAAATATCCACGATCAGGGTGATGGCGATGAACATGGCGCTGAAGATGAACGCCAGAGTCAGCACCACGTTGTAGTCGTTGGACTGGATGGCCTCAATGAACAGCTTGCCGATGCCGGGAATGCCGAAGATGTTTTCCAGCACGGTACTGCCCGTCATCAGGCCCACCACCATGGGGGCCAGGGTGGTGATCAGGGGAACCAGCGCGTTTTTCAGCGTGTGGACGAAGATGATCTTCATCCGGGGCACGCCTTTGGTCTCCGCCAGGGTGATGTACTCGCTGTTCATGACCTCCAGCATCTCGTTTCGCGTAAAGCGTGCCGCGATCCCCAACGGGCTGAGGGCCAGTGCGATGCTTGGCAGCAGCAGCGAGACGAAGGGGGCCTTCGCGCTGTAGGTCAGCGGAAACCAGCTGAGCTTATAGGCGAACAGATACAGGAAGAACAAGGCCAGCACCTGGGCCGGAATACTGGTGCCCAGCATAGCCACCACCGTGGTGACGGAGTCCAGAACGCCGTTGTGGAAAATGGCGGACACCACGCCCAGCACCATGCCGATGAGGATGCCGCCGACGGCGGCAAAGAAGCCCAGCCGGAAGGAGACCAGAAGCTTGTTGCCGATCATCTTGTTGACGGGGTAATTGGTCTGGATGGAGTAGGAAACACCGAAATCCCCCGTCAGAACGTTTTTGATATAAATCACCATCTGCTGAAGCAGCGGTTTGTTCAGGCCGTACTTTGCCTCCAGGACCGCCCGCTGGGCGTCGGTCAGACGCTCGTTGTTAAAGGGGGAACCTGGCATGAGCTTGAGCAGGCAGAACAGGATGATGATGATGACCAGAATGGTCAGAACCGCCATGCCGAGACGCTTGAGGATGTATTTTGCCATATGCATCTCTCCTTTTCCGTTTCCTGATTCTTACGGCTCCGGGAACTGGGCCGCGATGCGCTCCAGCGCCTCCTTGAGAAGACTTCTCCGGGTGCAGAGGCACATGCGCTCAAAGCCCGCGCCCCGCTCCGGGTCAAACTGGGGACCTCCCTCCAGCATGACGTTGGCATCCACGTAGATGCGCTTGTGGATCTCCTGGGCGGACAGACCGTAGTCCCGGAAGTCCATCCACAGGATATACGTGCCCTCGGGCTTCCGGACCCGGACTTTGGGCATCCGGGTTTTCAGGAAATCCAGGACAAAATCGATGTTGTCGTCCAGATAGTCGATCACCTGCTCCAGCCACTCCTCTCCTTCGTTGTAGGCCGCCACGGTGGCGGCAACGGTGAAGGGGTTGGGGGTGATGAAGGAGGCGCCTTTCCGATACCGCTCCATGACCGCCTCGTCCTGAATGACGATGTTGGAGGCCTGCAGACCGGCGATGTTGAAGGTCTTGTTCAGGGCCGTCAGAGAGACGATGCCCTCGGGCCCCGCCACGGTGGCGATGGGGTGGAACACGTTTCCCCGGCGGATCAGATCCCCGTGGATCTCATCGGCGGCGATGACCACGTTGTGCCGGCGGCAGATCTCCGCCATGCGGAGCAGATCCTCGTCGGACCAGATCCGGCCCGTGGGGTTGTGGGGATTGCACAGGAGAAACAGCTTCGTCCGCTCCTGGGCGGCCTTGCGCTCAAAATCCGCAAAGTCAATCTCATAATACCCGTCGTTGTTGATCAGGGGACTGTTGACCACTTCCCGCCCGGTGCCCAGAATGGTGCCTGTGAAGGGCGTATAGATGGGCCGGTTGATCAGAACGCCGTCTCCCGGCTCCGTAAAGGCATAAATACACTGGCGGATGGCCTCCACCGTGCCGTTGATGTAGATGATCTCCTGGGGCTTGATCTCCCAGTTGTGACGGCGCTTGAACCACCCGGTCACCGCGTCGAAATAGGTCATGCCGTAATCGGAGGGAAACGCGCCGGTATAGCCGTAGATGTTGTGCTCGGCCACCCGCATAACGGCGTCCTGGATCGGCTTTGCGCAGCGAAAATCCATATCCGCCGTGTGAATGGGAATGGTGTCCGCGTCAAAGCGTTCCGTCAGTCCCAGCATGACGTGAAAGGACGGACAGTCCCACTTCATGCTGAAAGTGCCGTGACGGTCGATCACCTCGTCGAAATCGTATTTCATGGCGCTTCTCCGTTTACTCCGCGGCGATGACTTCGATCTCCACCAGGGCGTCCTTGGGCAGCGCGGCCACCTGCACGGCGGCTCTGGCCGGGCACACGCCGGTGAAATACTCCCCGTAGACGGCGTTCATGGCGGCAAAATCCCCGATGTCCTTGAGGTACACGTTGGCCTTGACCACGTTGTCCATGGTCAGACCGGCCGCCTGGAGGATGGCCCGGATGTTCTTCAGCGACTGATGGGTCTGGCTGGTGATATCCGCTCCGGCAAAAGCGCCCGTGGCCGGGTCCAGAGGAAGCTGACCGGATACGAAGACAAAGCCTCCGGCGCCGATCGCCTGGGAGTAGGGGCCGATGGCCGCGGGAGCGGCGTTGGTGTGGAATTCTTTTTTCATGACGATCCTTCCTTTGCTTTTGAAATCAGATGTTTAATAAAATAATAAACGGGAAGAGGAAGAATTGCAATACTTTTTATCGTCTTGATATGTAAATTATCAGGCTCGTTTTTTGTGGAAACCTTATAATTGACGCATTCTTATAATGATGATAAAATTATTATCAACGCGAGGCGCACCTCCCGTTTTCCTTGGAAAACAGGGCGCTTCAGACAGCTGAAAAGGGGAAATTGCCTATGTCAGACAAAGAGATCCTGGCCCTGTATTCCGGCCTTGTGCCCTTCCTGGCCAGCACCTTCGGCCAGAGCTGTGAGATTGTGCTGCATGATCTCACGGATACAGACCAGTCGGTAATTGCCATTGAAAACGGCTTCAACTCCGGCCGGGCCGTTGGCAGTCCCATCACGGATCTGGCCCAGCGGTTCATCGACGACGGGGAGTACCTGGACAAGGATTTTCTGTCCAACTATTCCGGTCTGAGCAAAGGGGCGAATTTTGTCTCCAGCACTTACTTTATTAAAAATGAGGGCCGGCTTATCGGCATGCTGTGCATCAACCGGAACACCGGGGCCCTGGCGGCCCTGGACACGGCGCTTGAGTTCTTCAAAAAACAGAACAACCTGCTGCTGGACAACACGGAGATGCAGGAAAATCTGGAGGTCCCGGTTGTGACCATGCTCCAGAATATGGTCAGCCGCACCATCAGCGACTCCGGCCTGGTGCCGGAGCACATGAGCATGCGGGACAAGGTGGCGATCGTTCACAGACTGCAGGAGCAGGGGGTCATGAAGATGAAAGGGGCCGTCTGTGAGATCGCGGCCCAGCTGAACATCTCGGAGCCCACCGTGTACCGGTATCTGAACAAGCGGGCCTGAAGCGCTATCGGATTCAGGAAAACAAAAACAGAAAGGGAGAATCGCAATGCTGACAGCAAAACAGGTCAATGCCTACGTGGAGGAGCTCATCGGGATGGCGGGACTGGATCTCAACCCCCAGGCCATCAAGATGATCGAGGACGAAACGGACGTTCCGGCCAGCGCCATCCGTCCCCGCCGGGATCTGGGAGAGCATATGGCTCTGTGTCAGGGCATGGCCATGACCAAGCGCAACGGCAAGACCGTTTACATGACCAAGGAGGACCACTGGTGCTGGAACCCCATCGTGGGTCTGGGCCACGTCCGGTGCGAGCCGGGCATGGAGTCCTTTGAGGAGATCTGCAAAGTGATCGGGATCCAGGACATGGACGCCGCCCGGGATTTTTTCGCGGCATTTCCGAAGCTGGAGCCGGAGAAATACGCCGGCACGCTCATGGGACCGGCCCAGAGCTGCGATTTCGTGCCCGACGTGATCCTGTTCAACTGCAGCAACAATTTCCAGCTCCGGTTTTTCATCTGGGGCATCAAGACCCAGACGGGGAAGATGCTGGACAACCCCTTTGACGCCATCGACTCCTGCATCCACACCATTGTGGAGCCCATGCAGACGGGCCAGTACCGCATCGCCATCCCCGATCCCGGGGATCAGGAGCGGGCCATGGCCCAGAAAGATGAGATC
>ONVR01000348.1 GCA_900321335.1 uncultured Eubacteriales bacterium
CGACAGTGAGATGGCCGTGCGGATGCAGGCGGCCGCCTATCAGATCCACTCCCTGTACGCCTACAGCGACTGGGCTCTGCGCCAGTGCTTTCCCCAGACGGCCCAGGATGAGCAGTTGGACCGGCTTGCGCAGGTGTGGGGCATCAGCCGGAAGGGGGCGGAGAAAGCAATCGGCACGGTCCGCTTTACGCTGACCGACACAGCCGCCGCAGCGGTTCTCGTACCGGCGGGGACGGTGTGCGCCAGCCTGTCCGGTGAGGAGTTTATCACCCTTGCCGACGGCGTGATCGCGCCCGGAGAGCGCTTTGCAGACGTAGCGGCGGAGGCCATGGAACCCGGCAGTGCCGGAAATGCGGCGGAAAACACCGTGGTTCTGCTCACAGATGCCCCCGTGGGCGTCAGTGGCTGTACCAATCCCCAACGCTTCACGGGTGGCACCGACGGGGAGACAGACGATGCCCTGCGGGCGCGGGTCCTGGCGCTGTCCACCGGCATGTTCAACAGCGCCAACGCCGCCTTTTATGAGGCGCTGACGCTGGATACGGACGGGGTCGGCGCCGTGTCCGTGCTGCCGAAAAACAGGGGAGCCGGGACGGTGGACGTGGTGATCGCTTCCAACATCGGCATGCCCGGCAGTGAACTGCTGGCGCAGGTGCAGGCAAAGCTCGACGAGGCCCGGGAGCTTTGCGCCGATGTGCAGGTGATCGCCCCGAGACCCGTTCCCGTCACGGTCCGGGCTCGGGTGGCGGTGAAAACCGGCTGGTCCGAGACGGAGGTGCTGCGCAACGTGGAGGATCTGCTCTATGACAGCTTCAGCGGCAGACGCCTGGGCAGGGATCTGATCCGGGCGGAGCTGATCGCGGCGATCTTCGCTGTGGACGGTGTGAAGAACGTGGAACTGGAATCGCCCCAGGCCGACATTCAGGTGGAAAAGGACGTGCTGCTCCGGCTGTCCTCCATCCACGTGAGCGGGTGGAACGCATGACGGGGTATTTCGACTATCTCAAAAGTATGCTCCAGCCCCTGCGGGTGTACCGGTTTGACGGCACCTATGTGGGCGCGGAGCTGCAGAGCCTGGCAAATGCCCTGGACGGCGCCGCGGAAACGATCCGGCAGCGCCAGGAGAACGTGACCGATCCGGGCACCGGCGGAGAGGCGCTGGACGGTTACCGGCAGATGATGCCGCTGCTGGACGGCGACGCATCGGAGCAGCAGCGCCGGCGCTTTATCCGGGCCGTTTTGCAAATGCCCGGAAAGGTCCTGTCAAAGAGGGTCATCAACGACCTGCTGGGAGAGCTTGGCGTTAACGCCGTCGTCCGGGAGGGGAGCGAGCCCTTTACGGCGGAGGTGGTGCTGGGCGAAAACGAGGATACCGACCGGGCAAAGCAGATCCTGGAGACGGTCCTGCCCTGCCACCTGAACGTGGTATACGTAAGTGAATAGTCCCGCGGCAACCCGCAGAGACAAACGTAAAAAAAGCAGTACCCATGCACATGGGTACTGCTTTTTTCATGTATTGCAGATTGCGGGAGAGTGCGCTTTCCGCGCTTTACTCCAGCTCAAAGGCGCCGGTGTAGAGCTGATAGTATTTGCCCTTTTCGGCGATGAGCTGTTCGTGGTTTCCCCGCTCGATGATCCGGCCGTGATCCAGCACGAGGATCACGTCGGCGTTCTGGACGGTGGACAGACGGTGGGCAATGACAAACACCGTCCGGCCGGACATCAGGGCGTCCATGCCCTGCTGGACCAGAGCCTCCGTTCTCGTGTCGATGGAGCTGGTGGCCTCGTCGAGGATCATGACGGGGGGATCAGCCACGGCGGCTCTGGCGATGGACAGCAGCTGGCGCTGGCCCTGAGAGAGCCGGCCTCCGTCGCCCTCGATCATGGTGTCGTAGCCCTGGGGCAGACGCATGATAAAGTCGTGGGCGTTGGCGAGCTCCGCCGCGGCGATGCACTCCTCATCCGTGGCATCCAGACGGCCATAGCGGATGTTCTCCATGACCGTGCCCGTAAACAGGTTCACGTCCTGGAGCACGATGCCGAGAGAGTGGCGCAGATCGGTCTTTTTGATGTCGTTGATGCTGATGCCGTCGTAGTGGATCTTGCCGTCGGCGATGTCGTAAAAGCGGTTGATCAGATTGGTGATGGTGGTCTTGCCCGCGCCGGTGGCGCCGACGAAGGCCACTTTCTGACCGGGCTTGGCAAACAGGGAGATGTTGTGCAGCACCGTCTTGTCGGGGCTGTAGCCGAAGTCCACGTCGTCAAAGCGCACGTCGCCCTGAAGCCGGGTGTATTGGAAGGTGCCGTCGCTCTGGGGGACCTTCCAGGCCCAGATGGAGGTGTGCTCATCGGTCTCCGCCAGGTCGTTGCCTTCGTACTTGACATTGACCAGCGTTACGGTGCCGTGGTCCTCCTCGGAGGGCTCGTCAAGCAGGTCATAGATCCGTTCCATACCGGCCAAAGCCATGATTACGGCATTGACCTGCTGGGAGACCTGGCTGATGGGCATGGTGAAGCTCCGGGAGAGGATCAGAAACGCTGCCACGGTGCCCAGGGTAATGCCGAAGACGTTGTTAATGGCGAATATACCGCCGATGACGGCCAGGAACACGTACTGGAAGTTGCCCATGTTGGCCATGATGGGCATCAGAGAGGTGGCGATCCGGTTTGCCCGGTTGGAGTTTTCAAACAGCTCCTCATTCCGGCGGTCGAACTCCTCCTTGCAGGCCTGCTCGTGGTTGAAGACCTTGACCACACGCTGGCCGTTGATCATCTCCTCCACGTAGCCGTTGACGTCGCCCAGGGACTTCTGCTGGCCCACAAAGTATTTCGTGGCGCTGCCGGCGACCTTCTTGGTGATAAAGACCATGGAAGAGGAGGTGACCAGCACGATGACCGTCATCACAACGCTCTGGGAGAGCATGGTGAAGAATACCACCACCAGGGAGATGGCAGAGTTGACCATCTGGGGCAGGCTCATGGTGATCATCTGACGCAGGGTGTCGTTGTCGTTGGTGTACTTGCTCATCACGTCGCCGTAGGTGTGGGTATCGAAATACCGGATGGGCAGCGTCTGCATATGGGTGAACATATCATCCCGGACATCCTTGAGGATGCGCTGGGCAGTGATGGCCATGACGCGCTGGAAGGTGAAGGTGGACACGATGCCCACGGCGTAGATGGCAGCCATCTGCAGGATCCGGCGCAGCAGGGCGGAGAAGTCGGGATCGGTCTTGCCCAGCAGGGGCATGATGTAGTTATCGATAAGATCCCGGATGAACACGGAGCCCCGGGAGGTGACAAAGGCGCTGATGATGATGCAGCACAGCACCAGCAGCATGCGGCCCTTATAGGGGGCGAAATAGCTCAGAAAGCGCCGGATGGTTCCCTTTTTCAGCTTCGTCTTCGGGGCGAGCATCCCCGCGCCTCTGGGACCGGGAGGGGGCGCCTGACGGCGGACTTCATTTCTGTTTTCAGCCATTGTCGTCACCGCCCTTCTGCTGGGAAGCGTACACTTCCTGATAGATCTTGTTGGTGGCCAGCAGCTCCTCGTGGGTGCCTACGGCGTTGACTCTGCCGCCGTCGAGAATGATGATCTTGTCGGCGTCCTGAACGGAGGAGACCCGCTGGGCAATGATGATTTTCGTGGTGTGAGGGATCTCGTCCCGGAAGGCCTGCCGGATCCTGGCGTCCGTGGCGGTATCCACGGCGCTGGTGGAGTCGTCCAGAATGAGGATTCTGGGCTTTTTCAGCAGGGCTCTGGCGATGCAAAGCCGCTGCTTCTGACCGCCGGAGACGTTGGTGCCGCCCTGCTCGATGTAGGTGTCATACCCGTCGGGCATCTCCTGGATAAACTCGTCGGCACAGGCCAGCTTACAGACGCGCTTGAGCTCCTCGTCCGTGGCGTTTTCGTCACCCCAGCGGAGGTTTTCCCGGATGGTGCCGGAGAACAGCACGTTTTTCTGCAGCACCATGGCCACGCTGTCCCGGAGGGATTTCAGGTCATAGCTGCGCACGTCCACGCCGCCCACCCGGACGGTGCCGGCGGTGGCGTCGTAGATCCGGGGGATGAGCTGCACCAGGGTGGATTTGCTGCTGCCGGTGCCGCCCATGATGCCAACGACCTCGCCGGAGTTGATCTTCAGATTCACGTCGGACAGACACAGCTTCTCCGGATCGCCGGAGTAGCTGAAGCTCACGTTCTGGAACTCGATGGAGCCGTCGGTCACCTCGGTGATGGCAAGGGGCGGGCTGGTGATGTCGCTCTTTTCCGTCATCAGGGCGTTGATGCGCTGGGCGGCGTTGCGGCCCATGGTGATCTGCACGAAGACCATGGAGAGCATCATCAGACTCATGAGGATCATGGTGGAATAGGTGTATACACTCATCAGCTCGCCGGTGGTCAGGGAGTGGTCGACGACGATGAGCTTTGCGCCGATCCAGGACACCAGGATCAGGCTGGTGTAAATGGCAAACTGCATCATGGGCATGTTGAAGCTCATGATCTTTTCCACGCTTACAAAGTTGTGAAACAGGCTGCCGGAGGCTTTGCCGAACTTTTCGTTTTCAAAGTCCTGCCGGACGAAGCTCTTGACGACGCGGACGCCCCGGAGATTCTCCTGCACCACGGCGTTCATGTTGTCGTAGTTGGTAAAGACCCGCTTGAACAGGGGGAATACGTGGCTGGCCAGGAAGATCATGCCCCCGCCCAGCAGGGGGATCACGCACAGGAAGATGATGGCCAGCTTCCAGTTGTAGTGGATGACCATGGAAAGGGAAAAGATCAGCATCAGCGGCGCCCGGAAGGCCATGCGGATGAGCATCATAAAAGCGTTTTGCAGCATGGTGATGTCCGTGGTCAGCCGGGTTACGATGCTGGATGTGGAAAACTTGTCAATGTTGGCAAAGGAGAATTCCTGCACGTTGTAAAAGGCGTCGTGCCGCAGGTTCTTGGCAAAGCCCGCGGAGGCCGTCGCGGCCGCCCGGGCGGAGCCGATGCCTCCGGCCATGGAGCAGCCCGCGGCCAGCAGCAGCAGTACGCCCATAATCAGGATCGTGCGCATATCCCCGGCGTTGACGCCCTTGTCAACGAGCCGTGACATGAGAAACGGGATCAGAATCTCCATGCCGCACTCAATGAGCATCAGCAGGGGAGCCAGTACGGTCTGTTTTTTGTACTCCCGGATGCTCTTGGCTAACTGTTTGATCATGTACTGATTGTCCTCCGAAAACGATTATTCTTTGAAGTTGTCCAGAATGATGGACAAAAGACGCACGAGCTCCTGCTGGTCGGCAAGACTCATGCCCGCGGTCAGACGCTGCTGTATGGTCACGTTGGACGCCAGCAGTCTGTCCTTGTAGGCGTCGGCCTTTTCCGTCAGATAGACGTCCTTTACCCGGCGGTCTTCCCCGTTGGGGACGCACCGGACAAGGCCCTTCTGCTCCATACGCTTGATGATGCCGCTGACGGTGGGATGCCGGACCCGGAGATGCTGTTCGATCTCCTTTTGTGTGGCGCACCGGTTCGGCCTGCAGCCCAGAAATTCAATGATGATACACTGGACCGGCGTCAGCCCCGTTCCGGCGAGGAACTGCTCCCGGCATCTGTGGATTTCGTGCATGACGCATTTGAGCGTAAAATCCGCCTGGCGATTCAGAACAGGCGTCTGCTGGGTTTGATCCGTGTCGTTCACCTCTTTTCCCGAAAAGTTCATAACTGGGTCAAATTGTAGCACGCTACGTTTTATATGTCAATATATATGATACAATTCCTGTAAAAATTTCACGAAGGGACAAGATGTAGTCTCCGGGGAGGATTTTTTTCATTTTCCTGAAAGAAACTATTGAGCCGACGGCGGCAACTGTGATAGAATAGAAAAAATAATGCGCAACTATGCCCGCAGATACGCTGCGAGACGCCATACAATGCGGAGGAGATCGTTATGCCACTTAACAGAGAGATCAAAAAAGTTATGGTCATCGGGTCCGGCCCCATCGTCATCGGCCAGGCGGCGGAGTTTGACTATGCCGGCACCCAGGCCTGCCGTGCCCTGAAGGAGGACGGTATCGAGGTGGTGCTGGTCAACTCCAACCCGGCCACCATCATGACGGACAACGCCATGGCCGACAAAATCTACATCGAACCGCTGACCCTGCCCGTCCTCAAGCGCATCATCGAAAAGGAGAAGCCCGACAGCCTGCTGTCCACTCTGGGCGGCCAGACAGGACTGACCTTGTCCATGCAGCTTGCCAAGGACGGCTTTCTCAAAAGCCACAACGTGCGCCTGCTGGGCGCCCGGCCCGAGACCATAGACAAGGCCGAGGACCGGCAGATGTTCAAGGACACCATGCAGGCCATCGGCCAGCCCGTGATCCCCTCCAAGGTGGTCACCGCCGTGGAGGACGCCGTGGCGTTTTCCCATGAGATCGGTTTTCCGCTGATCATCCGGCCGGCCTTCACCCTGGGAGGCACCGGCGGCGGCATCGTGAACAACGAGGCGGAGCTCCGGGAGATCGCCGGAAACGGCATCCGCATGAGCCCCATCGGCCAGATCCTGGTGGAGCAGTCCGTAGCCGGTTGGAAGGAGATCGAGTTTGAGGTCATGCGGGACGCCGGCGGCAACGCCATCACCATCTGCTCCATGGAGAACCTGGACCCGGTGGGCGTCCACACCGGCGACTCCATCGTCATCGCTCCGGCTGTGACCCTGTCGGACCGGGAGTACCAGATGCTCCGGACGGCAGCCCTGAACATCATCAATTCCCTGGAGGTGGAGGGCGGCTGCAACTGCCAGTTTGCCCTGAACCCGGACTCCTTTGAGTATATGGTCATCGAGGTCAATCCCCGTGTGTCCCGTTCTTCCGCCCTGGCCTCCAAGGCCACGGGCTATCCCATCGCCAAGGTGGCCACCAAGATCGCCATCGGCTATGAGCTCTCGGAGATCAAAAACGCCGTTACGGGCAAGACCAGCGCCTGCTTTGAGCCGGCCCTGGACTACGTGGTGGTCAAGTTCCCCAAATGGCCCTTTGACAAGTTCGTCTACGCCAAGCGGGATCTGGGCACCCAGATGAAGGCCACCGGCGAGGTCATGTCCATCGGCACCAGCTTTGAGCAGGCCATTATGAAGTCTGTCCGGGGCGCCGAGATCGGACACATGAGCCTCCGGGACAAAAAGTGCGCCGGCCAGGACACGGAGACCATCCGCGCCCGGCTCCACGACTGCACCGACGAGCGGATCTTCGTGGTCTACGAGGCCATTGCCCGGGGCATCCCCCTGGAGGAGATCCACGGGATCACGAAGATCGATATGTGGTTCCTCAGTAAGCTGAAGAACCTGACGGATATGGACAAGGCCCTGGCTGCCGGCTGGGACGGAGAGCTGTACCACAAGGCCAAGCGCATGGGCTATCCCGACAGCGTCATTGAGGAGCTCTCCGGAAAAACGGTGGACAAGCCTGAGCGGGCCGTGTTCAAAATGGTGGACACCTGCGCCGCGGAGTTCTCCGCCGAAACGCCTTATTTCTACTCCACCTACGATGAGGAAAATGAGGCGGCGGAGTTTATCCAGGCTCATCCCACGGAGAAAAAGACCATCATTGTGTTCGGCTCCGGCCCCATCCGCATCGGTCAGGGCATCGAGTTCGACTACGCTTCCGTCCACTGCGTCTGGGCCCTGAAAAAGGCGGGCTACGAGGTGGTTATCGTCAACAACAACCCGGAGACCGTTTCCACGGACTTCGACACGGCAAACCGGCTTTATTTCGAGCCACTGACCAACGAGGACGTGTGGAACATCATCGAGACGGAAAAGCCCTACGGCGTGGTCGTGGCCTTCGGCGGACAGACCGCCATCAAGCTCACGGCCTTCCTGGACAGAAACGGCGTGCGGATCCTGGGCACCAGCGCCGACAGCATCGACGCCGCCGAGGACCGGGAGCGCTTTGACGAGCTGCTGGAGAGCCTGCACATCGCCCGGCCAAAGGGCGAAACCGTCATGACCGAGCAGGAGGCCATCGAGGCCGCCAACCGGGTGGGCTACCCGGTGCTCATGCGCCCGTCCTACGTGCTGGGCGGCCAGAACATGATCATCGCCTTCTCCGACGAGGACATCCACGAGTACATGAAGATCATTCTGGCCCAGAACATCGAAAACCCCGTTCTCATCGACAAGTATCTCCAGGGCGTGGAGCTGGAGGTTGACGCCATCTGCGATGGGGAGGACATCCTCATCCCCGGCATCATGGAGCACATCGAGCGCACGGGCATTCACTCCGGCGACTCCATCGCCGTGTATCCCGCCTGGAAGATCGACGATGCCATGCGCCGGACCATCGAGCAGAGCACCAAGCAGCTGGCCGTTGCCCTCAAGACCGTGGGGCTGGTGAACATCCAGTACCTCATCAACGACGCCGACGGCAAGCTCTATATCATTGAGGTCAACCCCCGTTCCTCCCGCACCATTCCCTACATCAGCAAGGTCACCGGCGTACCCATGGTGGATCTTGCCACCCGGTGTATGCTGGGGGAGCGGCTCCGGGATATGGGCTACGGCATCGGCCTGCACAAGAAGTCCCCGTATTTTGCCGTCAAAGTTCCCGTGTTCAGCTTTGAAAAGCTCATCAACGTGGACACCCACCTGGGGCCGGAGATGAAATCCACCGGTGAGGTCCTGGGCGTGGCCGCCACCCGGGAGGAGGCGCTGTACAAGGGCCTGCGGGCGGCGGGCTACAAGCTGGAGAAAACCGGCGGCGTGTTCGTCACTGTCCGGGACCGGGACAAGGCCGAGATGATCCACGTGACCAAGAAATTTGCCGACCTGGGCTTTGCCATTTACGCTACCGCCGGCACGGCGGCCGCTCTGAAGACCATCGGCATCGAGGCCCAGGTTGTATGCAAGATCAGCGAAGGCCCCGACAACGGCATCGCCCTCATTGAAAGCGGCAAGGTGGACTACATCATCTCCACCTCCACCAGGGGCCGGATCCCCACCCTGGACAGCGTGAAGATCCGGCGCAAGGCCGTGGAGCGGTCCATTCCCTGCTTGACCTCCATCGACACGGCCAACGCCGTGGCCGACTGCCTGGCCTGCCGGTATTCCCAGTCCTCCATTGAGCTGGTGGATATCAACAACATGCGCAAATCCAAGCGGAAAATGACCTTCACCAAGATGCAGACCTGCAGCAACGACTATATCTATGTGGACTGCTGCCGGGAAAATCAGACCATCAACAGCCCCGGCAGCCTGGCCATCCGTCTGTCGGACCGGCACACAGGCATCGGCAGCGACGGCATGGTCATCATCCGGCCCTCGGAGATCGCCGACGCCGCCGTGGACGTATACAACTCCGACGGCACCTATGGCGGCCTGGGGGGCAACGCCCTGCGCTGCGTGGCCAAATACCTGTATGACAACGGCCTCGTCCGGGGGGATTCGATCACCGTGGAGGCTGACGGCAGCGTCAAGAGCATGAAGGTCTATACCACCGGCGGCAAGGTATCCTCCGTCACGGTGGACATGGGCAAGGCCGTGCTGGACCCGGCACACGTTCCCGTCCTGCTGGACGGGGAGCGGGTCATCAGCCGCAAGGTGGACGTGGCCGGCGGCAAATACGAGATCACCTGCGTCTCCGTGGGCAATCCCCACTGCGTGGTGTTCATGCATAATCTGCACGATCTGGACATCGCCCATATCGGTCCCCGATTTGAGCACGACCCCCTGTTCCCGGAGCGGACCAATACGGAGTTCGTTCTGGTGCTCGATGCCAACACCCTGTCCGTCCGGGTGTGGGAGCGGGGCAACGGCGAGACCATGGCCTGCGGCACCGGCGCCTGCGCCGCGGTGGTGGCCGCGGTGGAAAACGGCTACTGCAAAAAGGACACGGACGTGACCGTCAAGCTCAAGGGCGGCGATCTGAAGGTCCGCTACACCGATGAGGGCGTGTTTATGACGGGCGACGCCAACACCTGCTACGACGGCGTGGTGGAGATCTGACGGGCCCCCG
>ONVR01000342.1 GCA_900321335.1 uncultured Eubacteriales bacterium
CCGGCGGTTTCCACCCACCGGAATACCAGTATAGTGATTTCCTGCGCTCCGGAATGATGATTTCCAATACGCCGGATTCGTGATTTCCAGATCACCGGACTGACGATTTCCGGGAGCCGGAATATTCATTTACCACCCATCCGCACGATGAGTGGCATTTTCTTCCTCTTTATTGGTATAGTATTTATGGAGGAAGGAACATGATTACTAAGGGGATTCCCAGGAGCCTGAGCGACAACGAGGTTTGTATGGAAATCGAGCCAATAGCACACAGGAATGCTCCGGCCCCAAAAAGCAGGATATCTTACAGATTTCTTACCAGTTTGATCGTAGCAGTATGAAAAAGCACAAATCTCAATTAGAATTGAAGAGCTGGTTCGGCTTCTGATAAAACAGTATGTGCTAAACGAGGGCTAAAACAGGGTTTTGACATTATACCGACAAAGCAAAAGGGGGCTGCAGCGAATTATAACCATTTCGCTGCAGCCCCAAGCGCAAGCAGGACAACCCAACTCTTTTGCTTGTGAAAGGCATATCTCTTTTCTTTTTGCGCTGTTTCAATTGAAACGCCAGATTCCCTTACGAGGGAACAATAAAAGACACCCTCAAAGGAATCAGAAACGCACGGCTTCTCTCGTTGAGAAGCAACAAGTCACCACCTGTAATCAGCACCGCCAGCTCCACTTCAGAAAACATCGAATTGTAGTCTACAAAGTCAATCCCCATTGGAATCCTAGTGCTGCCTCTTCATCGCTGGATAGTGTGCTCTTCTACCAGGAAGATGGTCCAGTAGGTGTACCCTTGGGCCTCCACCACGGCGAAACCGATGTCAGTCACATACTGATAGGTTTCGTGATTGATGAGGCCGGAATAGTGCAGGAAGGAGTCGATGGCATCCTCGGTGCTGTTCAGGAAGGTGGCGTCCATACGGACGCTGGTATACCTCCGGGAGATGAAGGAGCCGCCGTCCAGGATCGTGACATACTCCGCCTCATAGCCTGTGGCCTGCAAAGCCTCCTGCCAGTCTGCCGCGCCCCCGGATGCCACGACCGCGGCGGCTGCATCCAGTGCGCTATCCCGTCTCACCTGCCCCGGCAGGGCTTTTTCTCTCATGCCCTCCAGAATCCTGGGATACACGGCGTCCTCCAGGGCTGTATTCCGGACGAATGTCTCCGGCGCCGGTGGCACAACGCTTGCCCTGCCTTCCGCCCGGCGAAGGGCTTCGTCGATGAGGTTGAAATACGCCGGGCATTTCTCTTTCAGCCGACTGGGCGCCACCATGTAAGCGTCGAATGCCTGGGCGAAGCACTCTTCCGAGCTAGTCTTCGCGTACCCCCGCTGGGGGATGATCTCCTCCACCAGGTCGGCATACCTTTCATAACACATCCCGGAGTCCCTAACGCTGATCCACAGATAGTCCAGCACGTGCCCGAACTCATGGAAGGTGGTGCCGCCATCACGCAGGGCCCTCTCCCGCACGGCCACCTGTCTGTGGTAGACAGAGGTGACGCCGGCGGTGGACTTGGACCCGTAATCCCTCTCGTAGGTCTCGTCATCGGCAATGATGAACTCGAATCCGTTAGCGATAAAGCCCTTCAGCAAGATCACAGGCAGGTCGCTGATGTACAGGGCAGCCTTGTCCATCGCCTCTTGGGCGGTCATATTCTCCGGGGTACCATCATATCGGATGGGTAGATTCATCCCGGTGAGCTGCCGAATCTTCTCCATGCCGTTGGTAGTCTCTGGCCTGGGCGCTCCATAGCAGATCATCCGGACGGCGTAGAGATCTGTCTGGATCTCCTCCACGGCAATGCCCACGCTGTCATACCGGATCCGGGGGTCGAAGGTTCCCCCGCTGGTAAGGCGGGAAGGCTTGACGACATAGGGACCTTGGGCGTCAGAGCGATATCTCGACCGGAGATCGTCCGGCTTGCTGCTGACGGAGAGGGAAGCCGAAAAGATATAGGGCGTCAAGACCTCGTAGCTGTTGGGATTCGACGACTCCAGCGTCCGGTCCGAGTCCACGGAACGGATGGCAGTTTTCTCGTCCACTGTAGGATTTCCAAGTTGGTATTCCGCCGCACGATCTAGCGCGGGGTCCCGTTTCGGAAGATCCTTCACACCCTTCTCCCGCAGGTACTGCAACAGGTCCTGATAGACGGAGTCGGCAAAGCGATCGGCGGCATCCGTCTTACCCACGGCGGGCACTTCCTGGATACTCCCGGGCGGGTCGGTCTGGACGGGAGTCTCCCCGCTCCCGCCGCCAAAGTTGGTGTGGATGCGCTTGTTCGGATCCAGCACCCGGTTCATGATGGCGGCCACCTCCGCCCGGGTGATGTCACTGTCTGGGCGGAAGGTACCCTGCCCGTCGCTGCCGATGAGGATGCCCTGTTCATAGAGGTAATATACCGGACGGTACTCCGAAGTGTTGGGAACATCAGGCAGGGCAGTCACGGTGTTGAGGGCTGTTTCCCGATAGACCACGCGAGAGAACAATTTCGCCATGGTGAGCCGGCTGCAGATCTGGGTGTAGTCTGTCCCAAACTCTCCTCGCCAGCAGATGTCGTTTTTCTCAGCGTAGTCTACGTAGTCCTGATACCAGGGCAAGCTGCCGGTGGAGGGCACTGTCTGACCCTGGCTATAGGCGTAGGTACGATCGGTCATGGTGATGGCCTCAGCCAGGGTCATTTTCCCGAAAGGGTTAAAACGGTTGTTACCCACACCCTGGAAAATGCCGTAACGCTGCACAGCCTCCACGTCGGCGGCGTACCAGGCGCCGGCAGGCACGTCGGTGAAGGCGGCCTGCGCCGGCACCGCCATAAGACACGGAAACAAAATGGCCAGACACAGCAGGCCGCAGATGATTTTTCTAAACATAGCGTTTCTCCTCTTTCTTTGTCTGGTTCCGTTTAGATTATGATCCTCACATCCCCCCTCCGGTTTTTCAATCTACTGGAGTAGAACTGTTCCAAGGATATCGAGCAACTGCTGAGTCAGCATTGAGGCGGACAACCAAGCCTATAGCTATCCATAAGGGCAGAAGCGCTTTTGTGGTTATATCTTTGCAATTTCATTTCTTTAAAGTACAACAGATTAGATTCGATTGCGTATAATGGTCTCCACGTACTCAAGGACTGCATCAGCAATGTCACGGCGATATGGCTTCTCCTCAGAAATAACCCCATTATAGAATGGCGGCAGGTCATACCGACTAGCAATACGGTTCAGAATTGTAACATTTGCGATTACAGCATTGTGATTAATAGTTCGAGTTTTGTCCAACTCTTCAATGGAACTCCTGTACTCATCTCTATCTTTCCCACCGTGGGAAAACAGTTTCATCTGAACTTCAAGCTTGTAAATCGCTGCGTGATATGCCTGAAACGATTCGAGGGCCTGCTCTAGCATTTCCAGGATATCATCATCATTCTTACAACACTCAATGATTCTGGAGATAGTCTCATGGTTTGCTTGCATTCATTATCCCCCCTCAACATACATGACTATGAGCTTTTCTGTCAGCATATCAACTATCAATAGAGATAATGGCAATACTCATATCATCTTCAGTGTTGTTTCGAAACAACTCATCTAAATATTGAGATACAAGCTCACTTACAGTTTTTTCATCCATCGTCCGCATCCACTCTGCCATTTTCCTTATGGCAGGAGCACATTCCCCGGTTGCTACATTCCAAAGGGAAACCCCTGCACCATCACTGCATAACAGGACCGCTGTACAGCCCTCCGGTAAGTCTAGATACCTGCGCATATGTCGATTTGCATTCGGACCAGATAGAAAATATGTCAGATTTAGCTCATCGCCGTTCTCTGGCTGAGAGATGACTTGGATCTCTCCCGTTTCAAGTACTCCGAACACGATGCCATCGCCCACGTGACACAATATAGTTTTCCCCTCAAAAGAGACAGCAGCCG
>ONVR01000341.1 GCA_900321335.1 uncultured Eubacteriales bacterium
AAGCTCCAGGAGCGTCTGGCGAAGCTCTCCGGCGGCGTAGCCGTTATCAAGGTCGGCGCCGCTACCGAGACCGAGATGAAGGAAAAGAAGCTGCGCATCGAGGACGCGCTCAACGCTACCCGCGCCGCTGTTGAGGAAGGCATCGTGGCTGGCGGCGGCACTGCTTACGTGGTGGCCTCCAAGGCCGTTGACAAGCTCCTTGACACCCTCACCGGCGACGAGAAGACCGGCGCCGCTCTGGTTGCCAAGGCCCTGACCTCCCCCATCCGCCAGATCGCCGTAAACGCCGGTCTCGAGGGCGCTGTGATCCTCAACAACGTGCTCTCCTCCGACAGCACCTCCTATGGCTTCAACGCTCTGACCGAGGATTACTGTGATATGATCCAGGCCGGCATCGTAGACCCGACCAAGGTGACCCGCTGCGCGCTGGAGAACGCTGCAAGCGTTGCCTCCACCGTCATCACCACCGAGTCCCTGGTGGCCGATATCCCCGAGCCTCCCGCACCCGTTGCCCCCGCAGGCGGCGACATGGGCGGCATGGGCGGTATGTACTAAACCGAACATCCCTTATAAACGAAAGCGCCGGACAGCTTGTCCGGCGCTTTTTGTTGACAGATTCTGTATACCGTAGTAGAATACGATTTAAAAACCAAGGAGATGCTCTTATGAAAGCCACATGTATCATTGGAAGCCCACACCTGGACGGCAGTACGGCCCGGCTTGCAGAGTCACTGTTGTCCGGCTTGCGGGATTCAGGCGTGCAGACCGTGCGCTACTGTGTGGGGCAGTGCCGGATCCACTACTGCCTCGGCTGCAAAGTGTGCTATGAGACGGGCCGGTGCGTACAGTCTGACGACATATGCCCTGGGAAAAACCCTTGGCCAAGGGAGCACAAAATGAGAAAGGCGCCTCCGTTTTCCACGGAAGCGTCTTTTCTGTTTCACTCTTTTTTGTATTTGAACACGATGAGCTTGCTGGCGATATAATTGGACACGATCACGATGATCTGGGCGATCACCTTGACCCAGCCGGAGTCCATGGACAGCATCTCCACGAACACCAGTAATATGGCCTCCTCCACAAACAGGGAAACCGCCCGGGCCAGCACAAAAGTCCCCGCCTCAAACAGCAGGATCTCCGGGCTCCACCGCATATCCTCAAACACCAGCACCTTGTTGCCGATAAAGGCCACGAGCACCGATCCGATCCAGGCAATCGCATTGGCCGCCAGATAGTTGATATGCCGGTACAGCAGGAAAAACAGCACCACGTTCACCAGCACGGTGGCCACGCCCGTCAGGGCATAGCAGAAGAACTCCTGGTGCCGGAACACCACCGGCCGCAGGGGCTTTACAATGGCGGGCTTACACCACCGGTACAGCCGCAGTTCCCGTTCCGGCAGGGGCCGTCTCTCCCGGGTCCTCATTTCCCCTCCGCCAGCTCTCTGTCCAGAAATACACGGGAGCCCGTGGCGCCCCGCTGCCCCTGATACTTCCCCCGATAGGGATTCCGGGCCGGCTGATCCATCCGGGCAAAGACAAGCTGCCCCACCCGCCGTCCTGCCCGGAGTTCAATGGCGCAGCGGTTGGCGTTGAACAGCTCCAGGGTGATCTCTCCTTCAAAGCCGGGATCCACCCAGCCGGCGTTCTGGATAAACAGCCCCATTCTGCCCAGCGAGCTCCTGCCCTCCACGAAGGCGGTCACATCCTCCGGAAGCCGGAAATACTCCATGGTGGTCGCCAGGACGAACTGGCCCGGCAGCAGCAGATACCGTTCGGTCCGGATGGTCTTGTAGGCGATCTGTCCGTCCAGCGTCAGAATGCCGCTGGAGGTATCCTCCACGATCCCAAAGGTGTCCCCCAGGCGGATGTCCACACTGGCAGGCTGGATCTGCTCTTTTTCCAGAGGTTCGATGCCGAGCGTCCCCTCTTGGAGCATCGTCTCAATCGTCTTATCGGACAGGATCATGTTTACCTCCTGTATTCAAACTCCAGGTCGTAGATGGACACTGTGTCGCCCTCGTTGATCCCCAGCTCCTCCAGCCGCGTATAGACCCCGGAGGCGTCCAGCATCCGGTCAAAGTGCATCCGTGACTCGTAGTCGGTGAAGTTGGTGTTGCGGACCAGGCGCTCCATCCAGGGGCCTTCAATGATCCACACGTCGTCGTAATGGTGGAAGGTCAGCTCTTCCGGCTTGCAGGGTTCCTGCTCCAGCTCCACAAATTCCGGTTCAAACACCGTCACCGGGGGCAGCTGGGACAGCTTTTCCGCCACGGCCAGAACCAGCTCCCGGGTGCCCTGATGGGCGGCGGCGGAGATGGCAAAGACCGGATAGCCTTTTTCCCGCACATAGGTGAAAAAGGACTCCTTCAGCGACTCGTCTCCGGCGATATCGCACTTGTTGGCCGCCACGATCTGAGGCCGCGCGGCAAGCTCCGGGCTGTACTGGGCAAGCTCGGCGTTGATGGCCTCGAAGTCGGCGATAGGGTCTCTGCCCTCGCTGCCGGACACGTCCACCACGTGGACCAGAAGCCGGCACCGGTCGATGTGCCGGAGGAAATCATGGCCCAGGCCGGCCCCGTCGGCAGCCCCCTCGATGATGCCGGGAATGTCCGCCATGACAAAGGATACGCCCTCCTCCACGTACACCACGCCCAGGTTGGGATACAGGGTGGTGAAGTGGTAGTTTGCGATTTTGGGGTGGGCCTTGGACACCACGCTCAAAAGGGTGGATTTGCCCACGTTGGGAAAGCCCACCAGCCCCACGTCGGCGATGAGCTTCAGCTCCAGGGTGATCTCACGCTCCTCGCCGGACAGGCCGGATTTGGCAAAGCGGGGACACTGGCGGGTAGGTGTGGCAAAATGCTTGTTGCCCCAGCCTCCCGTGCCGCCTTTGGCCAG
>ONVR01000340.1 GCA_900321335.1 uncultured Eubacteriales bacterium
CACCGCATAAGAGGACGGTGCCGGTTCTCGCGGGAAGGCGATACAGCGACAATTGTAAAACCACCGGGCGTACCACCTCGTTAGAGGGGGGTACCGTTTCTCGCCAGAAAAGTTGTCACAAAGTTGTAACATATTTCCTCTTTACTTAACGTCACATTATGCTTTATAATGTTATACGTGATATGATTTCCAAACGGCAATGACGGACAAGCCGCTGATCGGAACGGCAGGTCTGACACATGGAGGTGTACTTTTCGATGGACGATTTAACAAGAAAGTTTGACGTCGTTTCCAACGACGCCGATTCCAGGACGATCCTCAGACAGGTGTATGAATCGCTGCGTCTGAAAGGTTATAACCCCATCAACCAGATTGTCGGGTATATCCTGTCAGAGGATCCCACTTACATAACCAATTACAACAACGCCAGAAGCCTCATCTGTAAGCTGGATCGGGACGAGCTTCTCCGGGAAATGGTGGTCCATTACTTAAATCAATAACAGGTTGACTTTCCGGCCGAAACTGGTCGGAAAGTCGTTTTTTCGCGTTCCTCCATCCGCAGCATCTGTAACCTCCGTTTTTATTTCGCAGAAAATTATTACGAAAACGGAATCAAGGGTTGACATTCAAGAAACAATGTGTTACAATTCGGTTACAAGTTGAGCAGGCCGCCTTGCGGTGTGCTCAACTATTGGCCTTGCGTGCAACCCAAAAAACTAAGAAAGGAGAGATTTGCTTGGCAAAAACGGCAGCAGTTCTGACGTATAAAGGACATCCGCTCAGAAGAAAAGACAGTCTGATCTATTACGGAAGCATGGCCGATCCGTACATCATCATGCTTCAGGTCACCGAGACGAAAAAGGTCAAGGATATGGACGTTGCAACCCACGTGATCGTGCAGCTGCAGAAGACCGATCCGGATCTGAAGTCGAAGGACCGCATCGTAAAGCAGAGCGAAAAAGGCGGGCTTTACGAGGCAATGGATATTGCCACGGTGTGGCTGGACAGAGCGTTGGCTGCGGAATAACGCCTGGCAAATGGAGGAACCATGAAAATAATAAAACAGATCATCGGCGCCGTACTCATTGTTGCGGCATTGGCATCTATGCTGGCACTGTCAGCATCTGCCGCGGGAACACAGGCGTACGGCGCCGCAACCGTTCAGGCATCATCCCTGAACATCCGCTCCGGCCAGGGGACTGACTATTCCATTGTCGGCTCCATCCCTGACGGCGCGATCACCGTCATTCTTGACAAGACCAGCGACGACTGGTATCACATCAACTACAAGGGCACGGAGGGTTACGTCGCCAGCCGTTACCTTGTCAACGTACTGACGGCGGAAAACTTCGATGCCACCGGTAAGGTCAACGGGACGGACGTTCTCTGCCGGGAGCGGCCCAGCACTTCCAATGCGATCCTGGGCACCCTGCAGGATTACGGCACCTATACCGTTGTGGGAATCAACAACGGCTGGTATAAGATCGTCTACGGCTCCGGTTATGCCTACGTGCGCTCCGATCTGATGGATATTGTGGGCGACGGGGCGGCCACGGCAAGCAGTTCTTCCACGTCCTCTTCCACCGCTGTGGAATCATACACCGGGACCGGTACGGTGACCGGCACCTATGTCAGATGCCGCGCCGACGCCAGCACAGACTCCGAGATCCTGGGCTACTTTACCTACGGCGGTTCCTATGAGGTCATCGGCAAGAGCGGAAGCTGGTACAAGGTCAAGTACGACAGCTCCACAGAGGGCTTTATCTACGGCGATTACCTGCGCCTGTCTGACGGCAGTTCCGCCAGCGTCACAACGACCTCCTCTTCTCAGGGGACCAGCGGCGGCCAGGCGGTAGCGGACTTTGCCCTGCAGTATGTGGGCTATGATTATGTATATGGTGGTAAGTCACCCTCTACGGGCTTTGACTGCTCCGGCCTTGTGTACTACACCTACAAGACACATTTTGGGTTTGATGACCTGTGGAGAGGCGCGGAAGACCAGTACCTGTATAATGGAACTTGGGTTCCCAAGAGCGATCTCGTTCCCGGTGATCTGGTGTTCTTCTCCTCTGACGGTGAAGGGGTGACCCATGTGGGCATCTACATCGGCAACCAGCAGTTTGTACACGCCTCTACCAGCAGAACGGGCGTGATCATCAGCAACCTGGACAGCAGCTACTACACCAGCGTATATTGGGGCGCCAAGAGACTGATTTGGGAATAATCGAAAGCACAAAATCACCGGGAGATTTCTCCCGGTGATTTTTTTGACAGCCGTGGGCTATCATGCTGCGGTTGCAAATTGGAAAGGGGATTCGTCGGAATGGAAAAAGGGAGCGGTGTGCAGCCGCTCCCTTTGCTGGTCTCTTCTGTCAGTTGTGAATCAGATTTACTTTGCCTCCGCTTTTTCATATTGTTTGACACGCTTGATGAGATCGTCAACCATCCATTTGGCGCCTTTCTGCGTTGGTATCTGGATGAGGTCAAAGCCGGGGCCACGATTGCCTTCGATGAGGAGAGGACCATTTTTACCGATAGCAACATCCCAACCGACCAAATGTATCTGGTTGTTAACCTGTGCGGCTTGTTTACAGGTTTCTTTGATTTCATTCCAATAGGGAATTTCGCAGCCGTCATACTTTGTGCCGTCATAGGCGTGTTCAAAGCGGTCCAGTCTCATATTCATGGCGTCGCCTTTGATTTTGCCGGTTTCCAAATCGACAATTGCACAGCATCCTCCGGCATGAATATTATCGGCAATGGATTCTCCAGCACCAAATCGGCAGCTGGCGAACATGATCTGCACATCAGACCCGACAATACCGGTAACGACTCGAACCGTATTTACGCTTCTTTGGCTCATTTTAGCCCAACGGGGATCTTGCTCAATCAGTTCTTCGATTATGCTATTGGCCTCAGCAGATTTTTTGTAAAACTCTTGAGGGTCACCAATCTCATCTCGATGGATGACCTGGATGCTCTCACCACCAAGACCGATTTGAGGCTTTACAACGAAAGAGGGATGCTTTTCAAGAAAAGATACAAAAGATTCAAAGCCATCCTCATAATTTACGTAATCACGATGTGTAAAGGCGTGGTAATTCTTGTGAAAGGCGAGCTTGTTGGAAATATAAGGTGACCACTTCACAGGACACAGTATTTTTGTGGCTTTGTCCATCGAGCCGATTGTTGCAAAGGTACCGCGTTCCTTCCAACTTTTGTTATAAAAGCGATAGTTCAGATAATCCTGCAGGCCAGAGCCGAAAAAAAGCGTGCAAAGTGCTGTGTCAATGAACAGCGTCACCGGCGTCTTTCGGCACTGCCTTGATAAAACCTTCAAGTCATTCCAGTAACGCCGATAATTGCCGCGAAGTGCAAAACTAACAAGTCCCATTTTAATCCTCTCCTATAAAACAATCTTTGTAAAAACCCGGAAAAAGTGGGCTTTTAATGGCTTTCCGAGTTTCCCTGTATGGAGAACATGCTTTAAACTCCATTGTTAATAATAAATATATCACTTGAAAAAGAAAATACAAGACCGAAATGTATTGCGATAAACGCAAGAAACCCTGCTCTCAATGTTTATGCTATTGTGAAAAGTAAAACAAGGATGCTACCGATGGAGCCGATTGAGAAAGGTGATTGCTTTCTGACCTGTTTTGCCGGGGAGGATACGGGCCAGTAAACCGGTAATCAAATCGTGTTCATACGGATTCAGCCCATAGCGCCAGAGAGTCAGGCCATAAATCACAACAAAGATGGCACCCCACAGGACAATACTCAGATATCCCAGTACCGGCGCAAACAGGGCGATCAGAACTGCGGCAGCGGCCGGCAGAAGCATGGAGGGGATCAAATTGACAATGTTTTTCCAAAAACGGGGAATGTCCAGTCCGATGTGTTTGTGATAGTACCAGTTCATCAGAATGACGTTGCCGATGATCGTAGCGATTACGGTACCGATGGCGGCGCCCAATCCCTGCCACCGTCTTGCAAGAGGAATCGTCAAAAGAATGTTTCCAATGGCTACAGCGAAATATACGAGGGAGCGGAACTTGTGCATATTCTTGGCGCGCTGAATTTCAAGACCGATATTTTGAATGGAGGGAAACAGCGTGGTTAAGAACAAAATCAACGCGATATAATAGGCGGCGCCGTACTCGCTGCCCCCGGCCCAGCGGATGACGAAGGGCCTTCCCACAGCCACGAAACCCAGTAAGATACAGACCATGAGAATAAACTGAATTCGCCCAATCCGGATAAATAGATCATCCAGCTCCGACATGGGCCTTTTCGCGGCGATGAGCTTGTGCACCCGGGGCGTAAGAACGCCGGAGATGGCGTTGGCAAAGGACAGGTAGTACAGATTTAGCTGGGCGCCCACCACGTAGATGGTGACGGCAAAGGTGCCGTGAAGCCAGCCCAGCATGAGCCGGTCGATGCCCCAGTTGATCTCGTCGACGATGATGCCGATAAAAACGTACAGGGTGTAGCCGAAAATATCCCGCATCAGGAGGAAATCCGCCCGTCGGAACCGGAAAGAAAAGGTCATGTCCAGCTTCCTGACGCAATAAAACACATTCAGCCCGCCGCACAGCAGGGTGACGGCCAGTGCCACAAGGGTGATGGCGATGGAGCGAAAGCCGATGAGAAGCAACGGAATGCACAGCAGGGGATTGAGGACCGACTTGGTCATGGCCACGATCTTCTGGAATACATACCGCTCGTGGATCATTACGTTGGAGTCAAATATGGTCAGGGGCATGGAGATGGCGGCTGTGATGCTCATGATCTGCAGGAGGGTTTTGCCCAGAGCGATTTCATCCGCCGTCAGCTTTTTCCCGAACACCACGTCCCCGTGGTAGGCGAGAAAGGAGCCAATGACCAGGATCAGGGTGCCGAGGATCAGATAGATGGAGAAGAACATGCCGTTGAGCTTGGCCATCCGCTTGTGGTCATGCTCCACCATGGCCCGGAGGGAGTAGCGCACGTAGGCGCTGCCCAGACCGAAATTCAGCAGATTGAGATAGGATATGATTGGGAGCACCACGTTGTACACGCCGTACTCGCTCGTCCCCAGGTGGGAGAGCATGATCGGCGTGTAGATCAGAGAAATGACGGTGCTCAAAAGGATCGAGGCGTAAGAGAGCATCACGCCCGATTTGACCTGATTGATTCGCAAAGGAGTACCTCCCTGTCAGGCGGAAACCGTTTGCCTGAAAAAGAAATATTGGGGTGCAAAATACACCCCAATAGTATAGCACATTTTTCCCTGCCTGTATACCTTTTTTATGGGACGGGACTGCCCAGCCGGGACAGCACGTCTGTGAAGTAAGGGGGCAGGGGACACGTCAGAACCATCTCTTGACGGGTGGCAGGATGGATGAATTTCAACTCCCGGGCGTGAAGGCATTGGCCCGCCAGCCCCTTTTCCGGCTTTTTTCGGCCGTAGACCAGATCCCCCAGAACGGGGTGTCCGATATAGGCCATGTGGACCCGGATCTGATGGGTGCGGCCCGTGTCCAGCCGACACCGCAGATGGGTGTAGCCGTTATATCGGTTGATGACCTCATAGTGGGTCACGGCGGGACGGCTGTTTCGCTCCGTCACACACATGCGCTTGCGGTCCGTGGGGTGACGGCCGATGGGCGCGTCCACCGTGCCCGCGTCGTCCCGGACCCGACCGCAGACCACGCACTCATACACCCGTGACAGGCTCCTGTCGGCCAGCTGAGCCGAAAGAAAGGCGTGGGCGGCGTCGTTTTTGGCCACGATCAGAAGGCCGGAGGTGTCCATATCGATCCGGTGAACGATCCCGGGGCGAATCTCCCCGCCGATCCCGGAGAGGCTGCCGCCGCAATGGTGCAGAAGGGCGTTGACCAACGTGCCGTCGCTGTGGCCGGGGGCCGGATGGACCACCATGCCCCTGGGCTTGTTGACCACGATCACGTCGTCGTCCTCGTAGACAACGTCCAGAGGGATATCCTGGGCGGTTATAGCCGCCGGAACAGGATCAGGCAGCAGCACGGTGAAGCACTCGCCTGCTGCTGCCTTGTGATTCTTCTTGATGACCCGACCGTCTTGGGTGACGCTGCCGCTCTCCAGAAGCCGCTGGGCGCCGCTGCGGCTGACGTCGGGCAGCTGCTGGGACAGGAGAACGTCAATGCGGACACCGTCCCGGTCAGCTTTGACCGTTGCCGTCTTCATGACCGTTGGGCTGATCCATCAGCTTTTCGTACTCATACTCCCGCAGGATGTCCTCCACGGTAAAGGTCGTCTGCTCCTCGTCGGA
>ONVR01000336.1 GCA_900321335.1 uncultured Eubacteriales bacterium
ATGCCGGTGAAGATCGACCCGGGCAAGTGCATAGGCTGCAATACATGCGTGAATGTATGCCCGATGGACGTATACATTCCGAATCCCGAGAAGGGGAAGCCTCCCATCATGCTGCACGTGGAAGAGTGCTGGTACTGCGGCGTGTGCGCCACGGAGTGTCCGACGCCGGGAGCAATGGAGTTCAACTGGCCGCTGCCGCTCAAGCCGCGGTGGAGAAGAAAAGAGACGGGAGAAGTCTTCCAGGTGAAATAAAAGCATAACATTAAACATAACATTTTCTTCTATTCATCTTCCTTAAATGCAACAAGGCGGGATCGGGAAAACGCTTCCCTGATCCTGCCTCGTTGTATCCGCGGCTTCCGTCTCATGGAGCAGAAAAAATCCCTTCTGATAAGCATTTGTGCTTATCAGAAGGGATCAATTTGTATGTTCGGTATGCTGCTCAGCAGACCGGAACGCGCAGCGCATCAGGCGTTATCCGAACATCTCCGCGCTTGCCTTGTTGATCTCCTCCGTGACACAGTCAAAGGCGCCGGGGAAGCTGGAGGCAGGGCCGCCTGCGGTGCAGCAGGGGATAAAGTAATTTTTTCCGCAGTCATGACAGGTTTTGTTAACGTAGTTGTGAATCAGCTCGGGGGTCCAGTTCGGAACGTCAACGACACCGTTGTTGATGCCGCCCATAAAGGAAATCTGACCGCCATACTGCTTTACCAGAGAAGGCAGATCGTTGGTGTCAAGACAGCCTTGCCAAACGTCGATTCCCATCTCGATCATATACGGAACAAGTGTTGCCGCGAAGGAGTCGCTGTGATGGATAATCAGTTCAACGCCTCTGGACTTGTAGTAACCGTAGATCTTTTTGTATACCGGAACGATAAACTCCCTGAACATGTCCGGGGAGAGGAACGTGGACTTCTGACTGCCCCAGTCGTCATGGTGAATGATGGCGTCGGGATGCAGATGATCGCACAGAACTTTCGCGTATTTCAGCTCCCATTCCGTGAGCGCGTCCAGAAGCTCCTGCAGCGCTTCCGGTTCGGTGTAGAAACTGATCATACAGTCTTCCATACCCATAAGGTAGTGCATGTTTTCAAACACACCCGGAGCGACCATAGCTGTGGCAAATTTTTCGCTGCGGTCGATGGACTCGGCGCTTTTCACTGCCATTGCCCAGTCCTCGTCGGGGAATTCCAGATTGGGGAAGTGGACGATCTCTTTCCATTGCGTTATGTCCTTGAGCACCTTATGGGCGTCATCGTGAACCGGGAAAGGTCCCGGTGTGTTCTCCTGGAAGCGGATCGTCACGCCCCAGGCGTTCACGATTTCGGTTCCGGGCATAAGTCCGGCATAGGACTTCATCGTATAGGGATCGCCGTAGAGAAACTCCAAAGCCTCGAATTGGTTGACAAGGCGATCCGGATTTCCACCGCGTATTGTTTCAAGCATATTCTGACGTTTGGTTAGCATAAGAAACAACCCTTCCTTGATTTCAAAATACAGGTCGAGAAACCTGGCGCTGCAAAACCCTTTCTCCAAAGAATTGATATGTCATTTCATGAGTAATTATATCATATGTATAAGAAAAGGCTTGTGTGCTGTGAGTATGAAAAACGGGGCAATTTATCGTATTTGGGACATAATGCATTTGCACTTGTGAGAGTTTAATATAACATTGAGCAGAAAAATGTTTGTTTTTAGGTAAAATAAACATTTTGCCTGGGTGAACTTATGGAGGTCAACAAATGGTACTTACAGCAAAAGAAAACTATCTGAGAACACTGGACGGCGAGATTCCGGAGTATACGCCATCCTGGTATACACCGTACATTGCAGGCATAAGAGAGGAATTGCTCACACCGGCCAGCCTGCCGGACGGCAAACCCTTTATTACCAGCCTGGGCGTGGAATATGTCGGCTCGAAAGAGCTCAATTACGGCGCAATGCCGGCACCCGGAAAAGTTGTGATCGATGACATCCTGAAATGGCACGACCAGCTGAAGATCCGTGATGTGACCGGAAGAGACTGGGAGGGGTATTACAAGAAGGAAAGCGAGAAGATCGACCGCAAGAATCTTTGCGTCGCGGTTGACGGCGGCGATTACTTCCTGACGCTTGTTGCCCTCATGGGTTTTGAAAACACCATGCTGGCTCTGTATGAGGAACCGGAGGAGGTGAAGGCACTGCTGACGGAGATATCCAACTTCTATCTGATGGTAACAAAAAAACAGATGGAATACCTCAAACCGGATCTGTATATCCTGATGGATGACGACTCGGCCTACAGAAGACCGTTCTTCTCCCTGGAAATCTACAGAGATATCTTCAAGCCCTTCCATAAAAAGCACTGTGAGCTCGCCCTTGAGCATGGCTGCCACGTGCTTCGCCATGACTGCGGCCGTTCCGAACAGTTTATTGACGACTGGCTGGAAATCGGCGTCTGCTCCTGGAACCCGGCACAGACGTCAAATGACTGCGCGGGGATCAAAAAGAAGTACGGCGACAGGCTGACGCTGGAAGGGTGCTGGGACAGCCTGATCGTTCCGAATATGAGCGACGATGAGCTGATTGCGTATCTGGATGAGTATTGCGCCACGTTCCTGCCCGGCGGAAGATTCGTATTCTCGGCCAACACAGGCAGAATGGTCATGGCGACCAAAGACGATCCCGACCCGCAGATGGATCTGATCCGCAAATACTACGAGGAAAACGTAAGAGACTGGTATAAGAAGCACGCATAAGCTATTCAGGGAAGGAAAGGAAAAGGACGGTGAGGTCGCGTGGGAAATGAACTCCTCGAACTCGGAATCGGGAAACTCGGCTATGGCAATATGCGCCTGCCGAAAAAAGACGGAAAGATCGACTACGATACGATCCATCAGATGATCGACACGTTTCTGAAGAGCGGGAACTCGTATTTCGATACCGCGTATATCTATGAGAACTCAGAAAATGTGCTCAACGAGGCGCTTGTAAAATGCTATCCACGGGACCGGTACAAGATCACGACAAAGCTTGCGCTGATCAACGCCAATAAGCCTGATGAGATGAAGATGCAGACGGAAGAGTCACTCAAGAGACTGGGACTTGACTGGGTTGACTTCTATCTGCTCCACGGGCTGACAACGCCGACGATCGAAAAGGCGGATGCATTCAAAGCCTGGGATTATCTTGCCGGTTTGAAAGAGCAGGGGATCGTAAAACATATCGGGTTTTCCTTCCACGGAACGCCGGAAGAACTGGATACGCTGCTGACGCAGCATCCTGAGATCGAATACGTCCAGTTGCAGATCAATTACCTGGACTGGGACGATCCAACCGTACAGTCCGGAAGACTGTATGAGACGGTCCGCAAGCACAACAAGCCATTTACCATCATGGAGCCCAATAAGGGAGGGTGGCTTGCCAGCACCGCGTCCGACGTCGGCAAACTTCTGAAAAGCGCAAATCCGGATGTTTCCGTTGCGTCCTGGGCGTTCCGGTTCGTCCTGGGGCTGGAGGGCCTGTTCGTATGTCTTTCCGGTATGGGCAATGTTCAGGAGGTGGAAGACAATATCCATACCTTCAAGAATTATAAACCGCTGAGCGAAGAAGAACACGGACTTCTGAAACAGGCTGTTGACATCATAAGAGCAACACCGAATATCCCTTGTACCGGCTGCGGCTATTGCGCTCCGAACTGCCCGAAAAAGATCGTGATTCCCGGATTTATGAATCTTTACAACAACTATCTGAAGCATAAAAACCTGGATACGATCAAGCATATCCATAATATGTGTACCATGGGAGACAATGGAAGACCGGCAGATTGTGTACAGTGCGGCGCCTGTGAAAAGCACTGCCCACAGCATCTGGAGATTCGCAAAGTGATGAGCGAAGTGGCCCGGATCGTTGGAGAAGGATAACACCCCGGAACAGATTAATAACCGTTTGTGCTGACAGCATTAAAAACGGGAGGTGAATTAGAACTCCTGCGTGATAGGGGACAAGCAATGATGTTCCTGCGTAAAACAAGAGAAAAGGGAATCGACATCAACACAAACAGATTTCATACCAGCAAAAAACAATAAGTGAGGAGGAAGAGAATGTTACGATTTATAGGAAAGCGTCTGTTGATTCTGATACCGACGCTGCTGGCAATCACCATCGTGGTACAGCTGTTCATCATTATCACACCCGGTGACCCGGCCAGAATGATGGGCGGAACCCAGGCCTCGGAAGAGGAGCTCGAGGCGCTGAGAGAAGAGATGGGACTGAATGACCCGTTCCTGGTTCGGTACTGGAACTATATGAAGAGTATTTTCAAAGGGGACTTTGGAATCTCGTACCGAACCAAAGCCCCGGTCATGCGCGAGATCATGAAGCGATTCCCCTATACGCTGCTTCTGGTCTTTGTCAGTATGGCACTGGCCTTGCTCATGGGAATTCCCACCGGAATCTACGCGGCAACACACCAGTACACCTGGAAGGATAATCTTTCAATTTTCCTGTCCCTGTTCTGCGTATCCATGCCGGCATTCTGGTTTGCGTTACTGTTAATCAAGTATCTATGCGTCAAGTGGCGGCTTCTTCCGGTGGCGGGCGTTGATACGTGGAAAGGCTGGATCCTTCCCTGCTTCACAACGGCCCTGTGTTATGCGGCATCTATCGCACGGCAGATGCGCTCGAACATGCTGGAAGTCATCCGCCAGGACTATATCACCACCGCCAGAGCAAAGGGACAGACAGAACGAAAGGTGCTTTACAGCCACGCCCTTCAAAACGCAATTATTCCCATCATCATGACGGTCGGCAGCACGTTTGGTATGGCAATGGGCGGCTCTCTGGTGACCGAGGTCATTTTTGGCATTCCCGGTTTGGGCAGCTACACAATTGACGCACTGAACTCCAGAGATTATCCCGTTATCCAGACAAACGTTCTGTTCCTGTCAGCCCTGTTCTGCATCATCCTGCTGCTGACAGACGTCGCCTTCGCCATAGCAGATCCGAAGATTCGGGCACTGTATATCGGAAAGGGCCGAAGGAAGAAAAAAGACAAGGCGAAAGAAAAAGTAGAAGGGAGTGCTGCATAGATGAAGACGAAAACAAACGGCAACGTCTCTGAAGAAGTAGTATGGCGAAAAAAATCTACGATCTGGGAAGTGTGGCACAGACTGAAGAAAAACAAGGTCGCTGTTGTATGTCTGTTCATTATCCTCGCGGTTGTTATCGTTGCAATCTTTGCAAAACAGATCGCACCCTATCCCTATGATCAGCAGGACTACACCAATATTTACGGCAAGTCATCCGCAGAGCACTGGCTCGGGACGGACGGACTGGGAAGAGATATTCTGAGCCGTTTGATCTACGGCGCTAGACAGTCCCTGCTGCTGGGTGTTGTATCCACGGCAATCGCTTCCGTCATCGGCATCATCCTCGGTGCCATCGCCGGTTACTACGGCGGCTGGACAGACAACATCATCATGCGGTTCTTTGATATCTATCAGAGTATCCCCATGTTCCTGCTTTGCGTAACCCTTGCGGCTATTCTGGGACCGAGCCTCACAAACGCGACCATCGCCATCGGCATCAGTATGGTACCTGGCCCGGCGCGTATGATGAGAGCATCGATCCTGTCAATCAGAGAAAACGAGTATGTCGATGCTGCAAAATCCATCAACGCCAGCAGTGCGCATATCATTGCGAAGTACATTATCCCAAACGCGATCGCTCCCCTGATTGTGTTTATCACCATGAGCATTGGTATGAACGTTCTTTCCGGAGCTATGCTGAGCTTTATCG
>ONVR01000366.1 GCA_900321335.1 uncultured Eubacteriales bacterium
ACCGGAATTCTGATAGTCCGGGCCTGATCGGCAATGGAACGGGTAATGGCCTGCCGGATCCACCAGGTGGCGTAGGTGGAGAACTTGTAGCCTTTGGTATAGTCGAATTTCTCCACGGCTTTGATCAGGCCAAGGTTCCCCTCCTGGATCAGATCCAGAAACAGCATGCCGCGGCCCACATACCGCTTGGCGATGCTCACCACGAGGCGGAGGTTCGCCTCGGCCATGCGCTGCTTGGCGCTCTCGTCGCCCTCGGCCATGCGCTTGGCAAGCTCGATCTCCTCCTCCCCCGTCAGCAGGTTGACCTTGCCGATCTCCTTGAGGTACATCCGCACGGGATCGTCCACACTGAAGCTGTCCACAAGGCTCTCCGTGTCCACAAGCTCCTCTTCGGTCATGTTTTCAATTTCCTGCAGCTCTTCGATCTCCGGTGAGATATCGTCTGTGGTCGCCTCGTTGATATCCTCCACGGCAATCTCGTTTCGCTCCAGTTCGTCATAGAATTTTTGCATTTTATCAGCGTCCAGATTCAGCTCCTCCAGCACCATCAGTTCATTGGCCGTGATGCGGCCCTTGCTCTTTGCCTCCGCAAAAATCGCCAGCAGTTTTTCCTGGACCTCCCGCTCCTGGGCGGCCTCGTCCAGCTCCTGCTCCGTGTTCTTTGCCTTTCCGTGGGACGTTTTCCTCTCTCCCTCCTCCAGGATCTCGTCGTCCAGCACTTCCTCCTGCTTTGCTTTGGATGTTTTCTTTCTTTCAGCCATTGTGTTCACCGTACCCCTTTGTCTGTCTGTATTTTTTCGAGATCGCCAGCAGATCCTGTTCCCCTCTGGATCGAATCTGCTCCGTCCGAATTTTATCGATGTAATCGGCCATGGATTTTTCCGCCTCTGAGAGTACCTCCGGCTTGCCGATGATCACCGACAGCCGGGACGCCTGGGCCGGCTCCAGCTGCGCCGCCAGAGAGGAGACCGTAACGGTCTCGTGTGCCCGGAGTTTTTCACAGATCTTGTCGAAAACGGCGCCGAGAAACGGAGCGCTGAACTCGCTGCCCTTCAGGTCCCCGACGCTGCGGATCAGCCCCCCGTCCAGCAGGAGCAGGCGGATGACCCCCTCCTCCGCCGCGGCGGACCGGACGTTTTTGTACCGGATGGACTGATCGTCCGGCTGGTAGGTGTTTTCCACCCGCATCTCGGAGCGCTCCGCCTGGCGTTTTTCCTGGCGCAGCCGCCGCTTGAAGGCTTTGCCCACCTCCAGCTTGACCGCCTCCGGGGTGACCCCGGCGTACTGGGCGACCTTCGCCCCGTAAACCTCGCGCTCGATGGAACTGTTCAGACCGGAGAGCATCTGGGTGGCCTCGTGGAGAAACCCGATCTTCCCCTCGTCGGTGTTCAGATCGTATTTGCCCATAATGGCCATGATCCGATAGTCGATATGGTTGTCGCTCTGCTCCAGCAGGACCCGGAAGGAATCAGAGCCGTGTTTCTTGATAAACTCGTCCGGGTCCTTCCCATCCGGGATCTTGAGCACCTTCACGTTGATCCCGGTGTTTTCAAACAGCGAAATCGCCCGTTGCGCGGCCTTGACGCCGGCCGCGTCGGCGTCGTAGGCCAGGACCACGTTTTCCGTGTACCGCTCCATGAGCTTGACCTGTTCCCGGGTCAGCGCCGTCCCCAGTGAGGCCACGGCACAGTCAAACCCGGCCTGGTGCAGGGAGACCACGTCCACGTTGCCCTCTGCCAGAATGAGCATGCCCGCCTTGGACTTTTTGGCCAGATTCAGAGCAAACAGGTTCCGGCTCTTGCTGAAAACGGGAGTATCGGGGGAGTTGAGATATTTGGGCTCCCCCTCCCCGATGATGCGGCCGGAAAAGGCCACCACACTGCCCCGGATGTCAATGACCGGGAACATCAGCCGGTTGCGGAACACGTCGTACACGCTGCCTTTTTTCTCCTTGGCAAGGCCGGCCTCCAGCAGATCCCGTTTGGAATACCCCTTCAGAGTCATGGCCTCGATAAGATTATGCCAGCCGTCGAGGGCATAGCCCAGGCCGAAGCGCTTGACCATGGCCTTGGAGATGCCGCGTCTGTTGATGTATTCCAGGGCTGCCTGCCCCTCCGGCCGGGAGAGGTTTTCATAGAAAAAGCGCGCCGCGTCCTTATTCAGCTCCAGCAGCCGCTGACGCCTGCCCCGCTGCTCCGGCGGCACATCGTCCTCCGGCATCTGCATCCCGGAGCGTTTGGCCAGAAATTCCACAGCATCCCGGAAAGACAGGCCCTCGATCTCCATGATAAAATTGATCACACCGCCGCCCTTGCCGCAGCCGAAGCAGTGGTAGATCTGCTTGTCGCTGCTGACGGAGAAGGACGGCGTCTTTTCGTTGTGAAACGGGCACAGCCCGAACTGATTGCTTCCGCTTCTCTTGGTCAGCTGCACGTAGCTGCCGACCACGTCAACGATGTCGTTTCTGGCGATCAGCTCGTCCAGAAAGCTCTCGGAAAAAGCCATTTCCCCCTCCTTTCCCCGCTTCTGCGGCGGTCTACATCACTTTCCAGGCGGCGGGAATATAGATCTCGCCGTACATATACATGGCGTATTTGTCCGTCATGCCGGACACGTAATCCCCCACCCCGCGCATCAGACCGTCCCGCTGGGAGATGGCCCGATAATCCTCCGGCAGCTTGTCCGGATTTTTCATATAGTACGAAAAAAGTCCTTCGATGATCCCGAATACCTTGGTCTCTTCGCTTTTCGCCTTCGGGTTTTTATACACACTCTGGAACATGAAATCGTGAAAGCTGTCCAGCACGAAATAGATCTCCGGGTGCATGGTGATGGTATCACGGTCCCTGCTGGCCTCGATGATATCCCGGATGATCTTGTCGATGCGGACGCTGTACCGGTCTCCCAGAGCGCAGGTGATCTCCTCCGGCACGTCCTCGGCCACAAGGATCCCCGCCCGGATGGCGTCGTCCAGATCGTGGTTGACGTAGGCTACCCGGTCGGACAGGCGTACCACCTGCCCCTCCAGACTGCAGGGAAGCTCCCCGTTGGTATGGCGGACGATCCCGTTGCGGACCTCATAGGTCAGGTTCAGTCCCATGCCATCCTTTTCCACCCGGTCCACGACCCGCAGGCTCTGCTCATAGTGGCGGAAGCCGCCCAGATCCTCCATGAGCTCGTTGAGCGCCCGCTCCCCCGCGTGACCGAATGGCGTATGCCCCAGGTCGTGCCCCAAAGCGATGGCCTCCGTCAGATCCTCATTGAGGGAAAGGGCCCGAGCGATGGTCCGGGAGATGCGGGAGACCTCCAGGGTGTGGGTCAGACGGGTACGGTAATGGTCCCCCTCCGGCTGCAGGAAAACCTGAGTCTTGTGCATCATGCGGCGGAAAGACTTGCTGTGGGTGATCCGGTCCACGTCACGCTGAAAACAGGTGCGCACATCGCTCTCCGGCTCCGGCGTCTCCCGGCCACGGCTTTCACAGGCCAGCACAGCCAGCGGCGAGAGGATCTGTTTTTCCGACTGTTCAATTTTTTCTCTGACGGTATTCAACGGAAAACCAGCCTTTCCTGATTTTTTCTGTTTGATTATACGCAAAAAAGAGGGAAATCCCTTTTTCTTTTTCGTTTTTTCGCAAAAAAGACAGACGTCGCTATTTTTGCGGGAATGGATCCGGAATCCGGGGAAATTGGCGGGGAAGTATTGACAAGCGCCCGTTCCCGTTTTATAATAACGAAATGTGAAAAGAATAACCATTTAGAGGCGCGGCTGCGATCAGTAGCCCGGGGGATCCGGCAAATGCTCCCGGTGGAAAGGCAAGGCCGCCGAAGAACGCTCTGCTTCAAGCCGGAGGCGGGCGGATCTGGGGCACGGCGAAAGACGCCGTGAACTGTCACACAAGGTGTGTTGCGCTAAGATGGGATACAAACCGATTTGTTGTAACCATGTGCGCCCGCACGTGGTTATTTTTTCTGCAAGAGAAAACGAATAGAAAGAGGTAATGCAGATGAAAAAATTTCTCGCTGCGCTGCTCGCTCTTGTGATGGTCTTTGCCATGGCCTCCTGCGGCAGCAAAAAGGCCGATGATGCGCCCGCCGACGGCAGTGCCGTCAAGTCCGGCGTAGAGGACGGTGTCCTGACCATCGCCATGGAGTGCGCCTACGCGCCTTACAACTGGACCCAGACCGACGACGCCAACGGCGCCGTGCCCATCTCCGGCGCCAACGGTGAGTACGCCAACGGCTACGACGTGATGATGGCCAAGAAGATCTGCGAGGCCAACGGCTGGGAACTGGAGGTCATCCGCACTGACTGGGATTCCCTGGTGCCCGGGGTGCAGACCGGTCTGTATGACGCCGTCATCGCCGGCCAGTCCATGACCGAGGAGCGCTCCGAGCAGGTGGATTTTGCCGGCCCCTACTTCTATGCCAGCATCGTCTGCCTGACCAAGCAGGGCAGCCCCTATGCCGAGGCCAAGGGCCTTTCCGATCTTGCCGGCGGCACCTGCACCGCCCAGATCGCCACCGTGTGGTATGACTCCTGCCTGCCCCAGATCGAGGGCGCCAAGATCCAGACTGCAGCCGAGACGGCCCCCGCCATGCTCATGGCTCTGGAGACCGGTACGGTTGACTTTGTCTGCACGGATATGCCCACAGCCATGGGCGCCTGCGCCGTGTATCCCGATATGGTGCTGCTGGACTTCACCGGCACGGACGACGATTTCCAGGCCGATGAGGGCGAGATCAACATCGGTATCTCCATGATGAAGGGCAACACCACCCTCAAGGACGCCATCAACAAGGTCCTCGAGCCCATGACCGCCGAGGATTTCAACGCGCTTATGGATCAGGCTATCGCCATTCAGCCCCTGAACCAGTAAGCCGCTGCCGACAAGCATAAACAATACGGCGGGCGCGCATCTGCTCCCGCCGTAACGCCATGTCAAAGGAGTGATCGCAAATGGATAAGCTGACGCAGCTTGGACATGATATCGCAAAGCTTTGGGGTACCTACCACGCCTCCTACCTCAACGGCATCCTCAGCACGCTGATCCTTGCCGTCGTGGCCACAGCCATCGGCTGTATCATCGGTTTTGCCTGCGGCGTGCTGCAGACCATCCCCCACAGCAAAAAGGACAACGTGGTCAAGCGCTTCTTTCTGGCAGTCATCCGGGTGATCATCCGGGCCTACGTGGAGATCTTCCGGGGAACGCCCATGGTGCTGCAGGCCGTATTTGTCTATTACGGTCTGCCCTACTTCACCTCTCTGCGCTTTACCAACGTCTGGGTGGCGGCTATCGTGGTGGTCTCCATCAACACCGGCGCGTACATGGCCGAGTCCGTCCGGGGCGGCATCATCTCCATTGATCCGGGCCAGACGGAAGGGGCCAAAGCCATCGGCATGTCCCACGTGCAGACCATGCTCTACGTCATCATCCCCCAGGCCCTGCGCAACATCCTGCCCCAGATCGGCAACAACCTGATCATCAACATCAAGGATACCTCCGTCATGTTCATCATCAGCTTTACGGAGCTGTTTGCCGCTCACCGGGCGGCGGTTGGCGCCACGTACCTGTACTTCCCCTCCGCAACCATTGAGATGGCGGCCTACCTGACCATGACCCTTGTGGCCTCCTTTATCCTGCGCCGTATGGAGCGGCGGATGGACGGCAGCGACAACTACGAGCTGGTCCAGACCGATATGCTCACGGCGACGGCAGGCACCTACAACTACCCCGGCAAGGGCACTCCCTTCGACGAGCGCAATCCCGAACACGAAAACACCCTGCGGCAGGCACAATGGGACCGGAACAACGACAAAAGAGGTGAACGGTAATGCAGCAGACCATACTGGAGATCAATCACCTGTCCAAATCCTTCGGCAGTCACGAGGTGCTGCGGGATATCGACTTTACCGTCTGCCCCGGGGACGTAACGAGCATCATCGGCGCCTCCGGCTCCGGCAAATCCACTCTCCTGCGGTGCATTAACCTGCTGGAGACGCCTACCGCCGGGGAGATCCTCTTCCACGGCAAAAACATTCTCGCCCACGGGGTGAAGGCCACGGACTACCGGGCCAAGGTGGGCATGGTGTTTCAGTCCTTCAACCTGTTCAACAACATGACGGTTCTGGAAAACTGCGTCGTCGGTCAGGTCAAGGTGCTGAAGAAAAGCAGAGGCGAGGCAAAGGAAAACGCCATGGCCTTTCTGGATCAGGTGGGAATGACCCCTTACGTCAACGCCCGGCCCCGGCAGCTCTCCGGCGGTCAGAAACAGCGGGTGGCCATCGCCCGCGCCCTGGCGATGGAGCCGGAGATCCTGCTGTTTGACGAGCCCACCTCCGCTCTGGACCCGGAGATGGTGGGAGAAGTCCTCTCCGTCATGCGGACACTGGCGGGAAACGGCATGACCATGCTGGTGGTGACCCACGAGATGGCCTTTGCCCGGGACGTGAGCAACCACGTGGTCTTTATGGCCGACGGGGTGATCTGCGAGCAGGGCGATCCCGGAGAGCTATTCTCCAATCCGAAACAGCAGCGGACCCAGGAGTTTTTATCCCGCTTTATGGCCAACTGAATACTGCACAAAAAAAGAGCCGGATGCCTCCGGCTCTTTTGCTTTACCGGTCCTGCAGGTGTTTCTTTTCAAAGGAGAAGCCCCTGCCCCGGACCTCGCTGACCTGGGTGATGACCATAAAGGCCTCCGGGTCCAGCTGCTGTACCAGCACCTTGATCTTCGGCAGCTCTCTGGTGGACAGTACGCTCATCACCAGTTCCGTCTCAGCCCCGGTAAATCCTGTTTTTCCCGCCAGCATGGTCACGCCCCGGTCCAGCCGTTCCAGAATGGCCCTGCGGATTGCGTCCGCCTTTTCGCTCACCACGGTCACCTGGAGCTTGCTCTGGCCCAGCGCGATGACCTTCTCCATAAAAACGGAGTAGATCACAACCAGTATCACGCCGTAGAGAGCCGCGTCACCCCGGACGAAGAACATCTGAAAGATCAGTACGGCAAAATCGAACAGATACACGGTAATCCCCAGAGGCAGCCCCATGTATTTCTGCAGGATCAGCGGTGGGATATCCAGGCCGCCTGTGGAGGAGCCCACCCGCATGACCATGCCCACGGAAAGGCCGATGAGCAGGCCGCCCAGTACGGTGCACAGCACGATATCGTCGGTGAGTGTCCTGCCGTTGAGCACCCGCTCCGTTAGATGCATGGCCACGGGGTATACCACCGTGCTGACGGCTGTGGTCGCGGCAAACTCCCTGCCCAGAAACACGATGCCCAGGACGAACAGGACCAGGTTCAGGGCAAAGGTATAGATGGACACGGAAAAACCTGTCAGTCGCTCCAGGGCGATGGCGATTCCCGTTACGCCGCCTGTGATCAGACCGGAGGGCTCAATGAACACGGCCACCGTCACACCGTACAGGATATTTCCCAGCAGCACGATCAGCAGCTTTGCGGCTGTGCTTTTAACCTTTGGCTTCATAGCATTCAACGCTCCTTGCAGATATACGGTTATTGTTTCTCACGCGGTGAAGAAAAACACGTCTGTCAAAGAAGTTTTCCCTGACAGACGTGGATCAAAGCGAAATCGCTTAATACTTTCTCAATGTTCAGTTGGGCAAGCGTCTTACTTGGTGCCGAAGATCCGGTCACCGGCGTCCCCCAGGCCGGGAACGATATAGCCGTGGTCGTTGAGCTTTTCATCAACGGCGGCCACATAAAGCTCCACGTCGGGATGATCCTCCTCGATGCGTTTGACCCCCTCCGGGGCGGCAATGATGCACATGAGCTTGATGTTCTTGCAGCCGTAGTTTTTGATGAACTGAATGGCCGCTGTGGCGCTGCCGCCGGTTGCCAGCATGGGATCTACGATCAGGACCTCCCGGCTGGCGATGTCGTTGGGCATTTTGCAGTAGTACTCAACGGGCTCCAGCGTCTCGGGATTCCGGTAAAGGCCGATATGACCGACCTTGCAGGCAGGCACCAGGGTAACGATGCCGTCCACCATGCCCAGGCCAGCCCGCAAAATGGGAACGACCGCCATCTTCTTTCCGGCGATCTTGTTCACCGTTGCTTTGGACACGAGCGTCTGGATCTCCACCTGCTCTACCGGCAGATCTCTCGTCGCCTCATAGCACATGAGGGTCGCGATCTCGGAGACAAGCTCCCGGAATTCCTTTACGCTGGTGTTTTCATCTCTGAGAATAGCCAGCTTATGCTGAAGAAGGGGGTGGTCCAATACGTGTACTGCCATAACTGTTTCCTCCAAATCTATTTATCCTTATTTTGTGTGCTCAGTTTTTCCAGGCGTTCCCGCTCCGCCTGAGACAGGCGCAGATAACGGGGCTCCACCTCGGTCCCGTCAACGGGTGTGACGCCCATGGCCGCCTTTGCCACGCCGTAGGCCGACTGCAGGCGGATGTTTTCCGGGGCGAGAAGCGCGGGGATCCCCGCACGGGAAAAAGCGTCCATACACAGCGCGGAGCCGTCGCCGACAAAATAAAAGGGCGCGTCGCTCCGCTTCGCCTCGGCCATCAGTTCCTCCAGGGAGATCGCCCGGTCCGGGCAGAGGCGAAGCAGCCTCTCCCCCTCCCGGCGGAATTGGGCGTTGTAAATCTGCCCCCGGCGGGCATCCATCACGGGGCAGAGGATCACGCTATTATCATAGCACTGATTTGCCATGGCTTCAAGTGTGGAAACGGGACAGATCTTCAAATTTCCGCCCCAGGCAAGTCCTTTTGCCGCGGACACGCCGATCCGGATCCCCGTAAAGGAGCCCGGCCCCGCCGCTACGGCGATGGCGTCCATATCCGCCAGGGTAAACTCCATATCCCGGAGAATATTCTCCGCCATGACCATCAGCGTCCTGCTGTGGGTCAGGCCCTTGGCCTGATAGTACTGGGCCAGAAAAGTCCCGTCCTCCACGACGGCCACGGAAGCGGCCCGGGCGCTGGATTCCAATGCCAGGATTCTCATTTTGCCACCTCCGGCATATCGATATCGATGAGTCTTTCGCTCTCCGAGAGCTTGCGGATACTCACCCGGACGGTGTCCTCCGGGAAGGCCCCCTCCACGTTTTCGCTCCACTCTACACAGCAGATGCCCTCCCGGGCGATATAATCCTCCCAGCCGATGTCAAAAAGCTCATCCGCTCCCCCAAGCCTGTACATGTCGAAGTGAAAAACGGGCACGGGACCCAGGTATTCATTGACGATGGTAAAGGTGGGACTGGTCACGTAGTCATCCAGCCCCAGGCCCCGGACCATGCCCCGGATAAAGGCCGTTTTCCCGGCGCCCAGATCTCCGTAGAAAGCCACTACGGCTCCCGGCTTGAGTTGTTTGACGAATTCAGCGCCGCGCCGTGTGGTTTCCGCCTCGCTGAAGGTATGATACTGCATCTGTCTGTCCACCTTGTCATACTGCTGATCCGGGCGGTCTGCGCCCGGCTTTATGGTCAGTATAGCACCCCAACCGCATTTGCGTCAATTTTCTGTTTACGAAAAACAAAAATAATGCTACAATAAGAAAACACCTGACCGATAGCATCCGGCGGGGCGTCCCATAGGCGCATCCGCCGCGGAATCATGAAAGCACGGGGAGTAGACTTTTGAAACGATTTTTTCTCTGGCTGGGCCGGTATCTGAAGCAGACCGACAAGGTCCTTCTGATCCTGTGCCTGCTTGCCTCCACATACGGTATTGTGCTGATCGCCAGCGTCACCGGCGGGTTTTCCAGCAGCTCCACCATCATCCAGATCGTCGCCACGGTGCTGGGTGTGGGTCTGTTTATCCTGTTTTCGTCCTTTGACACGGATACGCTGACAGACAACGCCAGACTTCTTTTTATCCTGAGCGTCCTGTTCCTGCTGACCCTGATTCCCTTTGGCGAGGGTTATGACGACACGGGCAACCGGGCCTGGCTGCGCTTCGGCCGGATCGGCATTCAGCCGGCGGAGCTGATCAAGGTCACCTACGCCATCACCCTTGCCAAGGTCTTTGTCTCCGCCCGGGAAAAGCACGGCATCAACTCCCCGCTGACCATTCTCAAGACGGCGGCCGTTTTCGGGGTGCTGTTCGTGCTGATCGTGGTGATTTCCTCCGACCTGGGCTCGGCGCTGATCTATCTGTTCATGTTCATCGTGCTGCTCTTTGCCGCCGGCGTGAGCCTGTGGTGGTTTGCCGCCGGGGCCGGTGCCTTGGTCGCTATCGCCCCGCTGCTGTGGAACTTTGTTCTGCGCCCCGATCAGAAGGACCGGATCATGGCCCCCTATTTCCCCTCCGTGGATACCAGCGGCCTGGGGATCCTCTGGCAGACCAACCAGAGTAAGGCCGCCATCGCCAACGGCGGGTTTATCGGACAGGGCCTGTTTCACGGCACCATGACTCAATCCGGCAGCGTGCCCCAGCAGTACACCGACTTTATCTTTACGGCCGCCGCCGAGGAGCTGGGCTTTATCGGCTGCATCGCCGTGGCCGTGATCCTGCTTCTGATCATCGCCCGGTGCGTCTACGTGGGCATCAAGTCCAACTATTCCATGGGCTATCTGCTGTGCTTCGTCTTCGGGGCGATGCTTCTGTCCCAGATGCTCATCAACATCGGCATGTGTCTGGGGCTGACCCCCGTCGTGGGCCTGACCCTCCCCTTTTTCAGCTACGGCGGCTCCTCGGTCATCACCAGCTACGCGGCCATGGGGATCGTGGCGGGGATCAAAATGCGGCCCAAGCCGGAATCCTTCCGCTACTCCTACTAAACGCGCAAACGCACCGGAAATTCCGGTGCGTTTTTTTACTGGCTGTACTGCTCCCACTGGCACATCAGTTCCTCGATCTGTTCGTTGTACACCTGGGCCTGGCTGTCCAGCTCCATGAGTTTTTCGTAGTCCGAGGCGTACTGCTCCCGCTGCCGGTCGATCTCCGCGAGAGCCTGCTCCAGTCTGGCGATCTCCCGCTCCAGTTTCGCGGCTTTTTTCTCGTTTCCGCCGGATCGCCGCCGGGGCTCCGCCTCCCGCCGGGGCGCTTTTTTCTCCGCAGGCGGCGCCGGCTGCTTTGCCGTCATCTGCTGGTAGGAGCAGTACTTTTCGTAGCTGCCCTTAAAGTCCGTAATGGTCCCGTCCTTCAGCTCCCAGATCCGGGTGGCGAAGCGGTTGATAAAATACCGGTCGTGGGAGACGAACAGCAGCGTCCCCCCGAAATCCTCCACCGCCTCCTCGATCCACTCTCTGGAGTCGATGTCCAGGTGGTTCGTGGGCTCGTCGAGGATGAGAAAGTTGACGTCCTCCTTCATGAGCATACACAGCTTGAGCCGGCTGCGCTCGCCGCCTGAGAGGGCGGAAACGGGCTTGAATACGTCCTCGCCGCTGAATTTGAAGGCCCCTAACCGGTTCCGGGCGCTCTGGGGCGAACAGTTGTCCTCATAGATCAGCGTGTCCACCATATTCCGCTCCGGGCGGGAGAAGGTCACGATCTGGGGCAGGTAGGCGATTTTCACCTGGGGACCCGTTTTCACACTGCCTTTTTCCTGGCGCAGCGACCCCATGAGGATCTTGATCAGGGTGGATTTACCCGTGCCGTTTTCCCCGATCAGGGCGATACGCTCGCCCCCCTCAATATGAAGCTCCGGTATGGAGAACAGGTGCTTTTCTCCAAAGCCCATCTCCACCCCGCGCAAAACCATCGCCTCGTCGCCCCGGAACTCCTTTTCCCCGAAGCGGGCCTTGACTGTCTTTTCCCGGTCCGGCCGCTCGGTGCGCTCCATCCGGTCGATCCGGCTCTGGATGGCAAAGGATTTTTTCATCAGATTCTTATTGCCCGTACCCCACTGGTGCAGCCGGTCGGCGGCCTGCTGCAGGCGCCTGATCTCCGCCTGCTCCCGCTCGTATTTTTTCAGCTGCTCCTCGTAGCGGCGCTGTTTCTCCACCACGTAGTAGCTGTAATTGCCGGCATAAAACGCCGCCTCGCCGTTTAAGATCTCCACGGTCCGGGTAACCGTTCTGTCGAGAAAATAGCGGTCATGGGAGATGATCAGCACGGTGCCCTTGAATTTGCCGACGTACTCCTCCAGCCACTGGGTCGCCTTCATGTCCAGATGGTTCGTGGGCTCGTCCAGCAGCAGGATATCCGTCTTCTCCAGGATCAGGCGCGCCAGGTTCACCCGGGTCTTCTCCCCGCCGGAGAGGGTGGAAAAGAGCTGTCGGCGCTGCGTCTCCGGGATCTCCAGACCGTTTGCAACGGCGTTGATCTCATAATCTGTGTCGTAACCCCCGAGCGCCCGAAAACGCTCTGCAAGGGCGTCGTATTCGCTCAGAAGAGCATCGGAGGGGTCCTGTTCCATCTGCCGGGCAAGACGCCCCAGCTTTTCCTCCAGGGCGTACAGCTGGGAGAAGGCCGTGCGCAGCACGTCCTCCGTGGTATACTGCTCCGGAAAAACCGGGATCTGGGAGATCAGACCGATTTTCTTGCCGGCGGGAAGGATGACCTCTCCCTCGTCCGGCGCAAGCGCTCCCGTGATGATGCGAAACAGGGTGGTTTTCCCGGCGCCGTTTTTTCCAAGCAGGCCGATGTGTTCCCCCTCGTAGATATCAAACGTGACGCCCTTGAGGATATCGTTTCC
>ONVR01000334.1 GCA_900321335.1 uncultured Eubacteriales bacterium
CAGGACGAAGGGCTCCGTGCCGCCCCGCGTCCCGGCAAGCTCCGCCTCGCCGTTCATGACCTGGGCCAGCTCCTCGGCCAGGCTGCGGCCCAGCTCTCCCGCCGGGTCTGTCCCCTCGCAGATGCCCAGGACCTGCAGGTCCGTGGACAGCACCGCCAGGCGCCCGCCGAACAGCTCCCCCATGAGCTCCGTCAGGCGCTGGATGCTCCTGTCGGCGTAAGCGGCCCGAAGCAGCTCCGTCTCCAGCCGCCGGATGCCCAGAAAAAACCGGTTTACCCCGTCTGTCAGAGCGGGAAGATCACAGGCAAGGGCCAAAACGCTCCGCCCCGTCTCCGGCATGGCCGCCGGCACTCCCGCCAGCAGCAGCGGGCCGTCGGGCGCCGCCTCTTCCATGTCGTCTGCCGGGGCCAGCCGGAGGGTATGGGGCCCTCCCTCTGCCACGCTCCACCCGGTCAGACACAGCGCGTCCCAGTCCTCGCCCCGGCGCGTCCGGGCAACGGGAAGGCCGAGCTTCCCGGCGAGCATCTCCATACTGACGTTCATACAAACACCCCTTTGTTCTTATTATACACAGTGTACAAACAGAGCGCAAGGTTTTTAACTTCATTGTATTATTTACGGGACTTCCGGGAACGGATATAATGAAAATACAACAAGTGTACAATCATTTTCCCGACGTGAAAGGAGATTTGACATGTTAACAGCGAAAGAAAATCTGAGACAGGCGATCATCAAAGATGGCAAACCTGACCGGTTCTCCAACAACTACGAGGGAATCTCCCTTCTGTTCCATCCGTATCTGCTGGCCTCTCCCCTGGTGGAAAAGGGCCAGATGAACGTTGTGAACGCCTGGGGCGTGACCAATTCCTTCCCGGAGAACGTGCCCGGCGCCTTCCCCGTACACACCCCCGACAAGATCGTCGTGCAGGATATGGAGCACTGGCAGGACTACGTTCACGCCCCCTCTCTGAAGTTCCCCAACGAGCTGTGGGACGTGGCAAAGGGCATGTATGAGGCGGTGGACGGCAACCTGTCCTTCAAGGCCACCTTCATCGCCCCCGGTATCTTCGAGCAGGTTCACCACCTGTGCTCCATGGACCGGGCCCTGCTGTACTACATCGAGTACGAAGACGAGATGCACGACCTGATCAAGTATCTCACCGACTGGGAGCTGGAGCTGGCGGAGGGCATCTGCGCCAACCTGCACCCCGACGCCATCTTCCACCACGACGACTGGGGCGGCGAGAAATCCTCCTTCATGCGTCCGAGCATGTTTGAGGACTTCTTCCTGGACGCCTACAAGCAGATCTACGGCTACTACCACGACCACGGGGTGGAGTTCGTGTTCCACCACAGCGACAGCTACTGCGCCAACCTGCTGCCCACCATGATCGAGATGGGCATCGACGTATGGCAGGGCTGCATGCACTCCAACGACGTCCCTGCCCTGATCAAGCAGTACGGCGGCCAGATCGCCTTCATGGGCGAGATCGACAATAAGCAGATGGACTACCCCGGCTGGACCCAGGAGGACTGCCGGAAGGCCGCCCGCAACGCCATGGACGCCTGCGGCAAGAACTACTTTATCCCCTGCATCACCCAGGGCGGTCCGGGCTCTGTCTATCCCGGCGCTTACGCCTGCCTGTGGGACGAGATCGACAAGTACAACACCGAGCTGTTCGGCTTTACCAAGGAGCAGCTGGACGCCCAGCGTCTGCCCATGAACATCATGTTCTGATCGTCCCGTCCAGCACAAATGAGAAGTCCGGCGCCGCCAGCACAGCGGCGCCGGATTTTTGCCGCCGGACGGGCCCCGGCGGGGAAAAGCCTTTACAGAACGTCCCGTCTGCTGTATCATCATCCCGGAACCCCCGGAAAGGAGAAACCGCTGTGAACATCGCTCTTCGCATCAACCGAGACAACATGGACGCCTATTCCGACCCCGGGGATCTGCGGCCGGACTGGACGCTGATCCACCTGGGAAACGGAGACGTTCCCGACGAGACGGTGGCCGCCACCGGCGCCCAGGTCCTCGTGGTCGACGCCGTAACACCTGTCACGGCCTCTCTGCTGGAGGCCATGCCCCGGCTGCGGCTGATCCACTCCCAGGGCGTGGCCTTTGACCGGATCGACTGCGCCGCCGCCCGGGAGCGGGGGATCTACGTGTGCAACAACCCGGGCGTCAACGCCGCCGCCGTGGCCGAGCACACGGTGATGCTCATGCTTGCGGGGCTGCGGCAGCTCATCCCCGCCCGGCGGGCCGTTTTGGCCGGGGAGCAGATGGCGTATAAAAACCGCTGCTTTTCCAACGCCCTGCCGGAGCTTCTCGGCAAAGCCGTGGGGCTGATCGGCTTCGGCGCCATCGGCAGGGAAGTCGCCGCCCGGCTCGTCCCCTTCGGCTGCTCGGTATATTTTTATACGCCCAGCGGAAAGGGGGATGTGCCCGGGGCAAAAGCCCTGG
>ONVR01000333.1 GCA_900321335.1 uncultured Eubacteriales bacterium
CCTGATCAGCCCCTTTATGGGTGAAAAGCTCCGGGGCGAAGCCGACTACCGGATCATCGCCGTGGAGCCCGCCTCCTGCCCCAGCTTTACCCGGGGCGTGTACGCCTATGACTTCTGCGATACGGGCATGATCTGCCCGCTGGCGAAGATGTATACCCTGGGCAGCGACTTTATTCCGGCGCCCAACCACGCCGGCGGTCTGCGGTATCACGGCATGAGCCCCATACTGTCCCAGCTGTATGACGACGGCCTGATGGAGGCGGTGTCCGTGCCCCAGACGGCGGTGTTTGAGGCGGCGGAGCAGTTTGCGCGGGTGGAGGGCATCCTCCCGGCCCCGGAGAGCAGTCACGCCATCCGGGTGGCCATCGACGAGGCCATGAAGTGCAAGCAGACCGGGGAGGAGAAGACCATCGTCTTCGGCCTGACCGGTACCGGCTACTTCGACATGGTGGCCTATGAGAAGTTCCACGACGGCAAGATGGACGATTACGTCCCCACGGACGAGGAACTGGCTCAGTACCGTGCCCGTCTGCCGAAGGTTTAATGAAACCCTAATCAAAACATAAGCATTTCCGGAACCCGTCTTCGGACGGGTTCCCTTTTTTTTCCGCCCGGAATGTGGTAAACTGAGAGCGGAAAGAACCGGGTTGTGGGAGAAAGGAGGCGGCAGCGTGTACAGACTGCTGATCGTAGAGGACGACGCGGGCATTGCCGGCGCCGTGGGCAAGCAGGCGGAAATGTGGGATTTCTCCGTAAAGATCGTGGAGGATTTCCGCCGGGTCCTGGAGGACGTGGCGGCGTTTGACCCCCACATCGTCCTGCTGGATATCTCTCTGCCCTTTTACGACGGGTACTACTGGTGCGGGGAGATCCGCAAGCGCTCCAAGGTGCCCATCATCTTTATCTCCTCGGCCGCGGACAACATCAACATCGTCATGGCCATGAACATGGGAGCGGACGATTTTATCGCAAAGCCCTTTGACCAGAGCGTTCTCATGGCCAAGATCCAGGCGCTGCTGCGGCGGACCTACGCCTTTGCGGCCTCCGTCCCCGTGCTGGAGCACCGGGGAGCCCTGCTCAACACCGGCGACGCCACCCTGACCTATGGGGAGGAGAAGATCCCCCTGACGAAGAACGAATACCGGATCCTGCTGTGCCTCATGGAGAACCGGGGCACGGTGGTCAGCCGGGAAAAGCTCATGGAGCGGCTGTGGGAGACGGACTGCTTCGTGGATGACAACACCCTGACGGTGAACGTCAACCGCCTGCGGAAGAAGCTGGACGGGGCCGGTCTGACGGATTTTATCGTCACCCGGTTCGGCGTCGGGTATCTGGTGGGCTGAGGAGGAGACGCGGTGACATTTTTCAGAGCTTATCTCCGCCAGCGCCTGGGAGTGCTGGCGGTCCTGCTGCTTTTCTGCGGGATCTTCGGGGCGTCCTTTACCCTGTATCACCTGCCCCTTGGGGCCGTGCTGTACCCGGCCCTGCTGTGCCTCGGGGCCGTGGCCGCTGTCGCCGTGCTGGATATGCGCCGGGTGTGGAAGACCCACAGGGCCCTGACGGTGATCCGGAACATGACGGCGGAGGTCATTGACGACCTGCCCCGACCGGGGGATATCGTCCAGCGGGACTATCAGATGCTGGTGGAATCGCTCTGCCGGGAGAACCGGGACCTGCAGCTCCTGGCCGCCGCCCGGTATGCGGACATGGTGGACTACTACACCCTCTGGGCCCACCAGATCAAAACACCCATCGCCTCCATGCGGCTGACCCTGCAGAACGAGGATACGGACCTGTCCCGGGACCTGTCCCGGGATCTGTTCCGGGTGGAGCAGTACGTGGAGATGGTGATGGCGTTTTTGCGGCTGACCGACGGCGCCGGGGATTACGTGTTCCGGCAGTGCGATCTGGACGGCGTCATCCGGCAGGCGGTGCGGAAATTCGCGCCGGAATTTATCCGCCGGCGCATCCGGCTGGTCTACGAGCCGGTGAAGCTGTCGGTGGTGACGGATGAGAAGTGGCTCGGCTTCGTGCTGGAGCAGATCCTCTCCAACGCCCTGAAGTATACCCGGGCGGAGGGGACGATCACCATCGGCCTGGAGGAGGACGGCAAGACGCTCTTTGTTGCCGACACGGGCATCGGTATCGCCCCGGAGGATCTGCCCCGGATCTTTGAGAAGGGGTACACCGGCTACAACGGCCGCCGGGACCGGCAGGCCAGCGGCATCGGGTTGTACCTGTGCAGGCGGATCTGCGACAATCTGGGGGTGAAGCTCGCCGCCCGGTCCGTCCCGGAACAGGGGACGACCGTAACCATCGGTCTGGACCAGCATCGGATCGAGGGGTGAGGCTTCTTACAAAAGTGTAAGATTTGACGGGGAAAATGTTAGCCGATTCCATGGCGGGACGTTTTCCCCGTCTGTTACAATGGGGACAGATCAGGAAACGGAGGTTTTTCTTCATGCATATTTTAGAAGTCACCGGACTGAAAAAGGTCTATACCACCCGCTTCGGCGGCCAGGAGGTGGAGGCGCTGAAAAACGTCAACTTCTCCGTGGAGCAGGGGGAGTATGTGGCCATTATGGGCGAGTCCGGCTCCGGCAAGACCACGCTTCTGAACATCCTGGCGGCTCTGGACCGACCCACCGCCGGCAGCGTGGTGCTCGACGGCATGGAGCTGGCAAAGCTCAAAGAGTCCCAGGTGGCGGCCTTCCGCCGGGACAACCTGGGCTTCGTGTTCCAGGAGTTCAACCTGCTGGACACCTTTACCATTGAGGACAATATCTATCTGCCCCTGGTGCTGGCGGGCATGCCCCACGCCCGGATGCGGGAGCGCCTTGAGCCCCTCGCCCAACGCCTGGGGATCACGGAGCTGCTGAAAAAGTACCCCTACGAGGTCTCCGGCGGCCAGAAGCAGCGGGCCGCTGTGGCCAGAGCCATCATCACGGAGCCCAAGCTCCTGCTGGCCGACGAGCCCACGGGGGCGCTGGACTCCCGGGCCACCGACGAGCTGCTGCGGCTGTTCGGCCATATCAACCGGCAGGGCCAGACCGTTCTCATGGTCACCCACTCCGTCAAGGCGGCCAGCTCCGCGGAACGGGTGCTGTTCATCCGGGACGGAGAGGTCTTCCACCAGCTCTACCGGGGACAGGACACGGATCAGCAGCTCTACCAGCGGATCACGGATACGCTGACCATGCTGGCGACAGGCGGTGAGCGGTCATGAGAGCAGGCTTTTACCCCCGGCTTGCCCTGGACGGGATCCGCAAGAACAAAAAGCTCTACGTGCCCTTCGGCCTGACCTGTGTGGGCATGATCATGATGACCTATATCATCGGCTTTCTCCGGTCCACGCCGGTTCTGGACGACACGGTGGGGATCGACACTGTGCGGACCCTTCTGACCCTGGGCATGTGGGTGATGATCATCTTCTCCTGCATTTTTCTGTTTTACACCAACTCCTTCCTCATCCGGCGCCGGAAAAAGGAATTCGGCCTGTATAACATCCTGGGCATGGGGAAGGGGAACCTGGGCGTGATCCTGTTCTGGGAGACGCTGATCCTGCTGGCGGCCTCGCTGGTGATCGGGCTGGGACTGGGCATCGCCTTTTCCAAACTGGCGGAGCTGCTGCTGCTCAACATCGTCCACAGCAGCGTCAGCTACACCCTGTCCGTTTCCGGCAAGGCCCTGGCCATGACGGCGGCGCTGTTTGGGGCCATCTTCGCCCTGCTGTACGGCAACGCCCTGCGGCAGGTGAAGTTC
>ONVR01000332.1 GCA_900321335.1 uncultured Eubacteriales bacterium
ATCCTGGATTATTCCGATCAGGAGCACATGGCGCTGACGCTTCTGTACGATGAACAGGCCGGAACGGGCACCGAACTTGCCGAAGCCGTCTCCCGCCGTTTTACCGAGATCCTGGTCGATGAGTATCAGGACGTGAACGCCGTGCAGGAGATGATTTTCAATGCCGTTTCCCAAAACGGTGAGAACCTCTTTATGGTAGGGGACGTAAAACAGTCCATCTACCGGTTCCGGCTGTCGGATCCGACGATCTTTCTGGACAAATACGGCCACTATCTGCCTGCCGATCTGGCTGAGCCGGGACAGGAGCGTGTGATCTCCCTGTCCTCCAACTTCCGCTCCCGGGAGGGTATCCTGCAGGCCGTCAACTTTCTGTTTTCCAATATTATGTCGGAAGATCTGGGAGAACTGACCTACTCGGAAGATCAGGCCCTTCACTGCGGGGCTTCCTTTCCCGCTCGGGACGGCCCTGACGTGCAGATGCACCTTTTGACCATGGAAAATCCGGATGAGGAAGATGGAGAGGAGGATGAGGAAGAAGACGGCGGCACCGAGACGGATTTTGAAGCCGCCCACGTGGCTTCCGTCATTGCCGACATGGTCCGCAGCGGTTTTCCCGTATCCGACGGTGCCGGCGGCACACGCCCCGTCCGCTACGGAGATTTCGCGGTTTTGCTGCGCTCTGCAAAAGACCGGGCCTGGAAATACGCCTACGCCATGAGTCGGGAGGGGATACCCGTTGCCGCAGAAAAGCAGTCGGACATTATTTCCACGACGGAAGTTTCCATTCTGCTCTCCCTGCTGGCTGTCATCGATAATCCGGCCCAGGATATTCCGCTCATTTCCGTCATGTCCTCACCGCTGTACGGGTTTTCATCTGAAGAACTGGCCCGAATCCGTGCTGTGGACAAAAAACGCCCCTTTTACGAGGCTGTCAGAGCGTGGGGGGAAACGGACGAAAAGTGCAGCCGGTTCATCCGGCAGATCGGCGATTTCCGGGAGGCCTCATACAATATGCCCGCCGACCAGCTGATCTGGCATGTTTTCAATGAAACGGGCATGCTGGGAATCCTCGGCGCCATGAAGGGCGGACAGACCCGCCGGAACAATCTGATGGCGGTATACGACTACGCCAGAGGCTTTGAAAGCAAGGGATATCAGGGACTTTTCAGCTTCATGCTCCATCTGAGAAAGCTCATGGAGTCGGGTCGGGAAGTGGTTCTGCAGACTTCTGGTGCGGCGGAAAACGCCGTAAGCATCATGAGTATCCACAAGTCCAAAGGACTGGAATTTCCTGTGGTGATCCTGCCAAATCTGCAAAAACGCTTCAATACCCGGGATTCGTCCCTGCCGGTTCTTCTGCACACGCAGATGGGGATTGGCACCAAGCGGACGGATCCTGTGCGGCGGATCAAGTACCCGACATTGGCACACCGGGCAATTTCGGAAAAAATTCTGGATGAATCCCTTTCGGAGGAGATGCGCGTCCTGTACGTGGCCATGACACGGGCAAAGGAGCAGCTGATTCTGACCGCCGTGTACAAGGATGCCGCCAAAAAGCTTATGGACCTGAGCATGGACGCCTCGCTGCCCGTGGATCCTCACGTGCTGCGCAGCAACGCCAATTACGCCGCGTGGATCCTTCTCGCCGCGCTGAACCGTCCGGAATTCTCCCGGTTCCGGGGAGACGATTCCTCTGTGCAGTCCGTCGAAACCGGGAAACCGTGGTCTGTCGCGCTGATCACGAAAAACAGCTTGCCGCCAAAAACGAAAGGGGCATCTGCAGAGCAGGCGCCGCCGGCGGATCCGGCGCTGCTGCGTCAGATCCGGGAGAATCTGTCCGTAAACGCCGAGCCACGGGTGGAAGTGCCGTCGAAGATCACGGCAACAGAGCTCAAGGGGCGCTATCTGGAATCGGAAACCCAGGAGGACGCCGATCAGCGGCTGCAGCCGGAAAGCAGAAAACAGCCAATTTTCCGCCGCCCGGATTTTTCCGTCCGGGAGGGGAGACTCACCGCTGCCGAAAAGGGCACAGCGCTTCACGTTGTCATGCAGTATATCGATTATGCCCGGTGCACGGAGCTTACATCCATCCGGGAGGAAATCGCCCGAATGGAGGAACGCCGATTCATAACCCACGAGCAGGCAAATGCGGTAAAGCCGGAGAAGATTCTGCGCCTTTTCCAAACGGATCTCGGGCGCAGGATCCTGAACGCCGGGAAGGTCCGGCGGGAGTTCAAGTACTCCGTTTTGGCCCCTGGGCGGATCGTGGACCCCTCCTGGGGGGAGGAGAAGATCCTGTTTCAGGGAGTTGTGGACTGCTGCCTCGAGGAGGCAGACTGCCTGACGGTGATCGACTTCAAAACGGACCGGGTAACCCTGCAGACGATGGCAGAGCGCGCCCAGGCGTACCGCCCGCAGCTGGATGCCTACGCTTACGCTCTGGAGCGGATCACAGGCAAACCCGTCCGGGAAAAATATCTGTATTTCTTTGAAACGGCCAGGGCGGTTTTGATGTGACCGCAGCTCCGGTAAAAATAATCAAAAAAATAATAAAAAAACAGTTGCAATTCCAATATGCGTGTGTTAAAATAATTTGCGCTTGAATAAGTAAACGAAAGAGGTGAGCGTGTTGAAAGAAGGAATTCATCCCAATTACGAGCAGACAACGATCAGGTGCGCCTGCGGAAACGTGATTGAAACGGGAAGCACAAAGAAGGATATAAAGGTGGAAATCTGTTCCAAGTGTCACCCCTTTTACACCGGCAAGCAGAAGCTGGTAGACACCAGTGGACGTGTTGATAAGTTCAACAAGAAGTTCGGCCTGAAATGATCCGTGAGCCCGTACTTGAAAGAGTACGGGTTCATTTTTTACCTTTTACGGTTTGGGGGACGATCTATGGAAACACCGCAAAAAGAGAGAGCCATTCTGGTCGGCTTGTCCGCCGACAGCATGGAGCCCAAGGAGCGCTCCACGGAGGAGAGTCTTGACGAGCTGGGGGAACTTCTGGAAACGGCAGGGGGGATCTGCTGCGCAAAAGTGCTGCAGAACCGCCACGAACCGGAGCCACGGACGTTTATCGGAGACGGGAAGGTGCAGGAGGTCAAAGAGCTTGCCCAGGCAAACGACTGTGACCTCGCTGTCTTTGACAACGAACTCTCACCGTCTCAGATGCGGGCGCTTTCCGACGACCTGGGAATTCGCGTGATCGATCGGTCCAGCCTGATCCTCGATATCTTTGCCAGCCGGGCCAGGACAAGCGAGGGCCGGCTTCAGGTAGAGCTTGCCCAGTATAAGTATCTGCTGCCGCGGCTGACGGGTATGTGGACCCATCTGGTGCGCCAGAGTGCCTCTGCCAGCCCCATCGGAACCCGCGGTCCCGGTGAGACCCAGCTGGAGACGGACCGGCGGCACATCCGCCGGAAGATCCAGCGTCTGGAGCAGGAACTGGAACAGGTACGCAAGGTCCGGGGGACCCAGCGCAGACGGCGTGAGAAGAACGGCCTGCCCGTGGTTGCCCTGGTCGGCTATACAAACGCGGGAAAATCCACGCTCCTCAACCGGTTGACAGACGCCGGGATCCCAGCGGAAAACAGGCTGTTTGACACGCTGGATACCACTACCAGGCGCCTTCAGGTCAGCGACACGCTGGAGGTACTCGTCTCCGATACCGTCGGTTTTATCCGCAAACTGCCCCATCACCTGGTGGAGGCGTTCAAGGCCACGTTGGAAGAACTCACTTACGCCGATCTGATCGTTCACGTAATCGACGCGTCCAATCCCGAGTGGGCGACCCAGGTGGAGGTCGTGGACGAGCTGATCCTGGAACTGGGGGCGGAAAAAACACCGCGCATTGAGGCCTTCAACAAATTCGACATTGTCCCCATGGACACCGTTATGCCCAAGGGGGAACATATCGTCAGAATCTCCGCAAAAACGGGCGAGGGGATCGAAGCGCTGCTTGCCAAGATCCGCGAGCTACTGGATCAGGGAAAACGAAGAGCCGTTGTACACATCCCATATGAAAAAGGAGCCGTTGTGGAACTGCTGCACACAGAAGCGTCGGTTGTCAGCACCGCTTACAAAGAGAACTGCGTGGAAATTGAGGCCGTGATGACGCCGGAGACATTTGGAAAGGTGAAAGCCTACGTCTTTTTGACCGACTACACCGAACCCGACCCGGAGGATTACTGGAACGAAAATGGATGAAAGCAGCAAAACAGAGTATCCCATTCCCGCAGGATATGCAGCGGCGGAATTTGTGGAGAAACGCAGCCGCTTCATCGGACAGGTCTGGCCCGTTGAAACGGAAGAGCAGGCCCGGCAGCTGATAGCGGAAACCAAGAGCAAATACTATGATGCACGGCATAGTTGCTGGTGTTTTATGATACGGGAGGGGGGTATCATGCGATACTCCGACGACGGTGAACCACAGGGAACGGCCGGACAGCCCATGCTGGAGATCTTCCGGCGCAGAAGCGTGCAGAACGTGTGCTGTGTTGTAACACGATATTTTGGCGGGATTCTCCTGGGGGCAGGGGGGCTGGTCCGCGCATATTCACACACGGCAAATCTGGCCCTTGACACAGCTGGAATCGCCATTGTCAGAAGCTGGTCGCGGTTTTTGCTGGAATGTCCTTACGGACTGTTCCAGCGCGTGAGAACAGAACTGGAAGCCATAGGCGGCACTGCGGAGGATACGGAATACGGCAGCAACATACTGCTGACGGTTCTGGTTCCGGAAGGCACTGAGAAAGCATTTGCCGCACGCATGGCCGATTTGTCCGCCGGAACCATTTCGCTGCTGGCAAATGGAACCGCTCTGAAAGCGGTACCGCTGAACAATTCATAACACAAAATAAAAACCGGAGTCTCGCTCCGGTTTTTTTCATTTCCTTTAGAGTGGGGGATCCGGAATCCGAATTGGGGCACTGGTTTTCCGGCACAAGCAAAATTGAACAAAATAAAGATTTTGTTCAATTAAGAGGAGGAGCAAAGGGGCTTTTTCCGAAAAAAGCCCCTTTTTCTCTGTTTTTCAGTTCTTTATGAATATCCATATTCATTTCGTGGTTTCCATTGATTCACATTATTTCAATGTAATAATGAAGCGTTCTTCATCTCATAATACACAAGGATGCTTCCATAGCCAATACTGTTTTGAGGTTTAATGATATGAGCTACATGGCCTGTACAGAAAGCTGCATTTACCAGATCAACGGCTGCTGCCGGTTGTCCCGCGTACCGTCGTCGTACTGTACAGACCGTCCGCAAAGCGCCTGTGCGTATTATGTCCAGCGGAGCCCTGTTAATCCGCAAAAGCGATCTTTATGGCATCATAAAGGGTTTTCGCAGTCTGCACCCGAAGTCCCGCCGGAATTTTAAGCTTGCTTTTTCCCTGTGCCGGGACTACACATCGTTTGAAGCCCAGCCTTGCGATCTCCGCCAACCGCGTATCCATCTGACTGACGGAGCGCAGTTCTCCAGTCAAACCGACCTCGCCCAGAGCCACCAGATCATCGCCAATGGGCTTGTCCTTGTAACTGGACGCCAGCGCCAGTACAATGGCCAGATCTGCGCCCGGCTCATTGAGGTACAAGCCGCCGATCACGTTCAGATATGCGTCACAGGCGTTGACCCGGTATCCGCTTCGCTTTTCCAGAACGGCCAACAGCATCATGGCCCGGTTGTAGTCCACACCGTTTGCGTTCCGCCGCGGCACATTGAAACTCGTCGGCGTAACCAGTGCCTGAATTTCCGCTAAAATCGGCCGTGAACCCTCTATTACGCAGGTCACGCAGGCTCCTGGCGTATTTTCCGGTCGGCCGCTGAGCAGGATTTCCGAGGGATTCGGCACTTCCACAAGGCCTTTGTTCTGCATCTCAAACACGCCTAGTTCATTTGTTGACCCAAAACGGTTTTTCGCGGCACGCAATATACGATAGTTCGTAGATTGATCCCCTTCAAAATACAACACACAGTCGACCATGTGTTCCAGCACTTTGGGTCCGGCGATGGCTCCCTCTTTGTTGACGTGTCCGATCAAAAACACGGTGATGCCGTTGTTTTTGGCCAGCTGCATCAGCGCCATGGTGCAGTCCTTGACCTGGCTGACACTGCCGGGCATTGAGCTGTTCTCCGAGGCGCTGAGTGTCTGGATGGAGTCGACGATCAACACCTGGGCCTCCGAAGTCATGGCCGCCTGGAGGATCTCCTCCAGATCGGTTTCCGCCAGGATCAGCAGATCCCCGGCGGTGACGCCAAGCCGCTCTGAGCGCATTTTCAGCTGTTTTTCTGATTCCTCACCGGTCACGTACAGCACACGCTTTTCCCGGGATACCGTCTGACAGATCTGCAGCAACAGCGTCGATTTGCCGATGCCGGGAGAGCCGCCGACCAAAACGAGAGAGCCCTCCACCGCACCGCCGCCCAGCACCCGGTCGAGCTCGGAAGAACCCGTTGTAAAGCGAATCTCCTCCTGGGTGCCGATCTGGGAGAGCGTCAGGGGCGTTTTGCCGGGTTTTCCGGCGGCACCTCCATTCCGGGACGCGGATCGCTGGGGCGCGGCCGCAGGCTGCTCCACAATGGAATTCCAGGCGCCGCAGGCAGCGCACTGGCCGGCCCATCTCGGCGTCTCATTGCCGCACTGGGTACAATAGTAAATCTTTTTTGCTTTCATACACTTTCTCCGTTGTAGTATTGGATAAACAGCGTTTCATTCTGCAGGTATGCACTGACCATTGCCGCGGAAAGCCGGATCTGATAGGACGCGGAAAGAAGCAGCTCTTCTTCTTTGGGGCTGGACAAAAACCCGCATTCCGCCAGAACGGCGGGACAGGAAATGTGATTCATAATGTAAATATCCTCGCTGATCTGACTTGCGCTTCGGTTCTGCCCGGAGCTTAATTTCTGGGCAAATACAGACTGCAGCGTTTCCGCCAGCTGCCGGCTCAGGTCAGTTTTTGCATAGAGCACCTGAGCGCCGGTAACGGTTTCCGAGGAATACTGGTTCTGGTGAATACTCAGAAGGACGGCGTTTTCGGTATCGTTGATTTGTTCGGTCCTGCGCTGGGTGTCGTATACCTTTTTTTCATGGATGGTGTCGGCGTTGGCCGGATAAGACAGTTCCTCGCTCTCCCGCGTCATGACGCAGCAGACGCCAGCAAATGCGGCAAGCTGCTCCGTGCGTCGGGCGATTTCCAGATTGATCCGGCTCTCTCTGTGGCTGTGAAAAGACACGGCTCCCCCATCCGTTCCACCGTGCCCTGCGTCGATGATCAGTACAACGTCTGCTTTTCCGGCCGGAGCGGAGGCGGCTGTCCGGTCAAACCTGGCATAGCAAAGGGTCAATCCAGACAGCAAAACAAGCCCCGCAAGCGGGAATCCAATCTTTTTCAGGATGTTTTTCACCGGACCTCTCCCCTTTCGTCCACAGTCTATGCGGAGAAAGAAGGGTCTTATGCTTGAATTATAGCGCGAAACCGGGCGCCCCGTCAACCGAGAAACAACCGGAAAACAGGCTTTGCCGCCCGTCTCCGATCAGAGGACGGGCGGCAAATAATTCATCGGTCAAAACCGGGATTTACTGCATAGATGTTTTTCTGATTCTGCCGCTCCGTAGCAAGCTGCAGCGCTTCACCGAATCGCTGGTAATGCACGACCTCCCGTTCCCGCAGGAAGCGGATGACGTTGTTGACATCGGGATCATCGGACATGCGCAGAATGTTGTCATACGTCACCCGCGCCTTCTGCTCCGCCGCCAGATCTTCGTTCAGATCCGCAATGGGATCACCCGTGACCTGGAGTGTAGCGGCACTCCAGGGATAGCCGGAGGCGAACTGGGGATAAACGCCGGCTGTGTGATCTACAAAATAGGTCTCAAGGCCGGCGCTGATCACGTCGTCCGTCGTCATCTTTCTTGTCAGCTGATGAATGACGGTCCCCACGATTTCAAGGTGGGAGAGCTCTTCCGTTCCGATGTCCGTCAGCAGGCCCTTGACCTCTGCGTACGGCATGCTGTACCGCTGGCTGAGATAGCGCAGCGAGGCGCCCAGTTCGCCGTCCGGCCCCCCGTATTGACTGACAATAAACTTAGCCAGCGCGGGGTTGGGGTTGGCGATGCGCACGGGATACTCCAGCTTTTTTTGATAAACAAACATCAGTCAGCCACCTCACATACGGAAAACTCCCAGGGCCAGGGATCGTGAAGCCACGTATAGCTGTCGCATCCCGCCAGATCCTTGAGCATCAGGGGCCCGTGCAACTTTACATACTTCGCGTGTGCCTGACGGGACAACTCGATCACGGATTGCAGAAGGGCAAATGCCTCTGCGTCGTCCTTATGGGTGTCCAGGTAGAGATTGAGTTCCTTCATGACAAAATCCAGCGCCATCAGGTCTCCCAGATGGGTCCCGGCATAGGGGTTATTCTTGTTGGCCACGTTCATAAACGGAAGATCCAGTCCGGGAAACAGGGTTCCCCTGGTCAAGGCTTCCGTGTTGGCATATTTGGGCGCGTCCTGCTGCTGATACGGAATAAAGACGGCGGACAGCGGCGCGCACTGCGGCAGCGTTCCCTGCTTATAGGTGCAGTCTGTATCGTTGCGTTCAGGTGTATTGATCAAACCGATACCTCCGATATGTTTTTCCGCTCCGGCTGAGAAGGGGCCGGAACGGATGGGGTCCTCCCCTGCTCCATTCTATGCCGGCATCTCCGTTTTGCACCCGGAAAAACAAGTTAACCGGTATGAAAATCAGTAGGAAACCACGAGATATAGTCTATTGCGCACAGAACAGCAACAAGATTATGTGGATTTTGATGATCAGTCTCACAAATTGTATAAATTGTGAACGGCTGAATTTAGTATATATGCCATATTGAATTGTATTTTGTTTTCTTATATAATGTTTTCGGTGTATTTTAACATCACGCTTTGCGTGAAATATTATCAGTTAGGAGTGCATTGACATGGGTTTCAAATCCGATATTGAAATCGCCCAGGAAACCGAAATGCTGCCGATCGTGAAGATCGCGGAAGCAGCCGGGATCCCCGAAAACTACATTGAGCAGTACGGCAACTACAAGGCAAAGATCGACTACAATCTTCTGAAGGACAAGCCCCAGGAGAACGGCAAGCTGATCCTTGTCACCGCAATCAACCCCACCCCCGCCGGCGAGGGTAAGACCACCACGACGGTCGGTCTGGCCGACGGTCTGAAGAAGGTTGGCAAAAAGGTCCTTGTCGCCCTGCGCGAGCCCTCTCTCGGCCCCGTGTTCGGTGTTAAGGGCGGCGCGGCCGGCGGCGGTTACGCCCAGGTCGTTCCCATGGAGGACATCAACCTCCACTTCACTGGTGATATGCACGCCATCGGCGCTGCCAACAACCTGCTGGCCGCTATGATCGACAACCACATCTATCAGGGCAATGCGCTGAACATCGATCCCCGCCGCATCACCTGGAGACGCTGCGTGGATATGAACGACAGACAGCTCAGAAACATCGTTGACGGCCTTGGCGGCCGCACCAACGGCACCCCCCGTGAGGACGGCTATGACATTACCGTTGCCTCTGAGGTCATGGCGATTCTGTGCATGTCCAGCGACATCGACGACCTGAAGGCCAGAATTGCCCGCATCGTAATTGGCTACACCTATGACGAGAAGCCCGTTACCGCCGGTGATCTGAAGGCCCAGGGCGCCATGGCCGCTCTGCTGAAGGACGCGCTGAAGCCCAATCTGGTCCAGACGCTGGAGCACACCCCCGCGTTTGTACACGGCGGCCCCTTCGCCAACATTGCCCACGGCTGTAACTCCGTTATGGCCACCAAGATGGCTCTGAACCTTGCTGACTACGTTGTCACCGAGGCTGGCTTCGGTGCTGACCTGGGCGCCGAGAAGTTCCTGGATATCAAGTGCCGCACCGCCGGTCTGCAGCCCTCTGCCGTTGTGATCGTAGCTACGGTCCGCGCCCTGAAGAACCACGGCGGTGTTGCCAAGGCTGACCTGAACAACGAGAACCTGGAGGCTCTCGAGGCCGGTCTGCCCAACCTGCTGCAGCACGTTGAGAACATCACCAAGGTCTTTAAACTGCCCTGCGTGGTCGCCATCAACGCCTTCCCCACCGACACCAAGGCCGAGCTTGACCTGGTTGAGAAGAAGTGCAAGGAGTACGGCGTTAACGTCGCTCTGAGCGAAGTCTGGGCCAAGGGCGGCGAAGGCGGCGTAGCGCTGGCTGAGGAAGTTCTCCGCCTGTGCGAGCAGCCCAACGAGTTCTCTTACTCCTATGAGCTGGATGCCTCCATCGAGGAGAAGATCAACGCCATCGCTACCAAGATCTACCGTGCTGACGGCGTCAACTACACCGCCAACGCCAAGAAGCAGATCGCACAGCTGACCGCTCTGGGCTTTGACAAGCTGCCCATCTGCATGGCCAAGACCCAGTACAGTTTCTCCGATGATCAGAACCTGAAGGGTGCTCCCAAGGACTTCACCATCACCGTCAGAAACGTCAAGGTTTCCGCTGGCGCCGGCTTCCTGGTTGCCCTCACCGGCGAGATCATGACCATGCCCGGTCTCGGCAAGACACCTTCCGCCGAGAAGATCGACGTAGATTCCACCGGTAAGATTTCCGGCCTGTTCTAAAACATGTGAGATCGCCTGTTTTACGGCTGTATGACAGGCGATCTGTATAAAGCCGGGCTAAGAATTAGCTCGGCTTTTATACGCACCCGGTTCCCTGCCCGGTGCGTAACAGAAATGAATCGCTCCCAGTGGGAGTATGGGTGGTATTAATGATGAATTTTCCCAACAAATCCTGTTCTGAATTTGTATCGGAGCTCGCTTCTGCCGCTCCCGTACCCGGCGGCGGCGGCGCAAGCGCCCTGGTGGGTGCCATCGGAACAGCCCTTGGCGGCATGGTGGCCAGTCTGACGGTCGGCAAGAAAAAATACGCCGACGTGCAGGAGGAGATCATAGCCCTGCAAAACAAGTGCATTACCATTCAGGAAGAGCTGCTCAGTCTCATTGACAAGGACGCCGAGGGTTTTGCCCCTCTGGCTGCCGCCTACGGTCTTCCCACAGAGACCCAGGAGCAGCGGGATCACAAGGCTGCCGTCCTGGAAGAAGAAGGCGTTAAAGCCTGCGACATTCCCCTGCAGATCATGGGAAAGTGCTGCGAGGCCATTGACGCCATCGAGATCTTCTCGGAAAAAGGCAGCAGACTGGCTGTCAGCGATGCCGGCGTAGGCGCCCTGTTCTGCAAGGCTGCCCTGGAGGGCGCCAGCCTGAACGTGTTTATCAACACCAAGGCGCTGAAGAACCGGGACAAAGCCCGGGAGCTGAACAAGACGGCCAACGACATGCTCAGCGCATACAGTGCAAAAGCCCAGCAGATCTATGAAAAGGTCGCTGGCGGATTAAAAAATCAGGAGTGATATGATATGGCAAACGTATTGGATTGTAAAGTAGTCGCCCAGGCGATCAAAGACGAGTGCAAAGCAGCCGCCGAAGAGCTGAAGGCCCAGGGCATTACCCCGAAGCTCGGCATTATCCGTGTCGGCGAGAAGGGCCCCGACCTGTCCTACGAGAAGGGCGCCACCAAGACCATGGAAGAGGCCGGCATCGAGGTTGAAGTCTTTGCCATGCCCGCTGACGTGTCCCAGGAGGACTATATCCAGCTCTTCCGCAAGGTCAACGCCGATCCCGCTATCCACGGCATTCTGGCGTTCCGTCCCCTGGACAACATCGATGAGAACGAGGCCATTTCCAAGAATCTGAGCCCGGAAAAGGATGTTGACTCCAGCAACCCCACCAACATGGGCAAGCTCGTCATCAACGATCCCACCGGTCTGTATCCCTGCACCGCCAGCGCCATCGTCGAGGTCATCGACTACTACGCTGAGGAGATCAAGAAGGTTGTCCGCCCCAACTACGTTCCCCTTCCCCTTGCCAAGCCCGGCCAGGAGGATGACGTCTGCTGCGGTCTGGACGTGTGCATCATCAACAACTCCAACGTTATCGGCAAGCCAGTGTCCATGATGCTCACTAACCGCTTTGCCACCGTCTCCATCGTGCATCATCTGACCCACGAGGAGGTCAAGAACGATTACATCAAGAGAGCGGATGTGGTCATCTGCGCCGTTCCCTTCAAGAACTCTGTAACTGCCGACATGATCAAGGAAGGCGCCGTCGTCATTGACGCCGCTGTTATCCGCGAGAAAGCCTTTGACGCGGACGGCAATCCCATCATGAACGAAAAGACCGGCAAGCAGAAGGTCATCACCCTGGGCTGCTGCTCTCCCGACGTGGAGGAGAAGGCCAGCTGGAAGACCCCTGTGCCCGGCGTCGGCTCCATCACCTCCGCCCTGCTGGCCAAGAATCTGATCAAGGCCTGCAAGGTGCTCAACGGCAAATAATTCCGCAACCGGAAAACACACGTCCCGGACTGTATTCCAGTCCGGGACGTACACTATGCAAAAAATCAGCCCTGAAGCGTCAGGGCTGATTTCCATTATATTACGCAAGTACAGGAAACAATGCAGTCAGGGTGCGCTGTACTTTCTGTGGGAGAAGATCAGCCAGTAGCCGCCTCCCACCAGAACGCCGCCGCCGACGATGTTGCCAAGGGTTGCAGGGATCAGATTTCTGAAAATGACGCGCAGAACAGTCAATCCCTCCGGCATGGCGCCGCTTTTCAGCGCCTGCAGCATCCCGGCCGGAAAATAGAACATGTTGGCAACGCAGTGCTCAAAGCCGCTGACCACGAAAGCCATAATGGGAAGAAACACCAGGATGACTTTCCCCTCCAGCGTCATGGTGCCGAAGCTCATCCACACGGCGATGCAGACGAGAATATTGCACAGGACGCCTTTGACAAACGCATCGCCAAAGCCCAGGTTGGCCTTGGCCGCAGCTGTGTCGATCAGCGCCTGGGCCACTTCGGGGTTGGAAAAGACATTGCCATAGACGGCAATGGCGGCTACGAGGCCAGCGCCGATGAGATTCCCGAAGTAAACGACACACCAGTTTCTGAGCATCCCGTGAACGGTTGCCCGGCGCTCCAGGACGGCAAGTGTGATCAGACAGTTTCCCGTGAACAGCTCGCTTCCCGCTGTGACCACCATGGCCAACCCGCAGGTAAAAACACAGGCGCCGGCAAACTTATTTGCATAGACATTTGTAAACACAGATGCAATTCCCGCCAGCGCAATGAAGATCCCGGCAAAGATCGCCAGGAAAAACATTTTCGAAAGGGACATCACAGATTTGGCAAAACCAACGTCAGAAAGTCGTTCAGCAATATCCGCCGGTGAAAACATCAGAAACCACCATACTTTTTCGTATATTTTGCACGCTCAAATATTATAGGCACGGAATTCGGGAAAGTCAATGCTTTTTCATATTTGTTGTGGAAACAAACCGTCTTTTTTGTAAAAATGCGCCGTAAAGTATAAATTGGGAATTGTATAACAGGAGGTTTTCTGCTATAATGATTTACTAGGATAATGTATAATTTGTCCGGTTATCGGATCCGGCAGGATCCCTGGCCTTTTGGGGGCCAATGAGGGAAACAAAGGGAAACGAAAGGAAAATCAAAATGGAAGTAAGGTGTAAGGCGAAATGAGTAAATTGTTTTTAACCGATCCACAGGGCGTCGATACCAAAATCGGCGTCATGCTGGATAAATTCAAAAGCAAGGTCAACGTCTATCCCCCTGGAACATGTCCGCTGACGGTACAGCTGTCGCTGCTGGAGGCGTCCATGAATCAAACCTGCGGAAAGTGCGTACCCTGCCGTGACGGCCTGCCCCAGTTGGCGGGACTGCTGCGGACAATTCTCGAAGGAGACGCCACAGAGGATACGGTCGATCAGATGCGAAAGCTGGCGACCTTTATCCGTGACACGGCCGACTGTGCCATCGGCTATCAGTCCGCCATCGAGGTTCTCCACGGACTGGACAACTTCAAGCGGGAATACGACAGCCACATCAAGGAGCATCTGTGCCCCGAGAACGTGGGACAGAAGGTTCCCTGCATCAATATGTGTCCCGCCCATGTGGATATCCCCGCCTACATCGCCCTTGTCAGTGAGAAGGACTATGCCGGCGCCATCAATATGATCCGCCGGGATAACCCCCTCCCCACTGCGTGCGCCATGATTTGTGAGCACCCCTGTGAGGAGCGTTGCCGCAGAAATCTGATCGACGACTCCATCAATATCCGGGGTCTGAAAAAATACGCCGTGGATCAGGTCCGGGCCGATAAGGTCAGCGTCCCCAGGGCAAACGTCCCCACCGGTAAGAAAATCGCCGTCATCGGCGGCGGTCCCGCCGGCCTGACCTGTGCCTATTTCCTGGCGCTTATGGGCCACAAGGTTGTGCTCTATGAGCGGCACAAGGCTCTCGGCGGCATGCTCCGCTACGGCATCCCCAACTATCGTTTCCCCAAAGACAGACTGGATGAGGATCTCAACGCGATCCTCTCTGCCGGTGATATTGAGGTCAAGTACGGCGTCAACGTGGGCAAAGACGTATCGGTTTCCGACATCCGCAAGGAGCACGACGCCATTTTCGTCGCCATCGGCGCACAGAACGGCAAAAAGCTTCGGATCGACGGCGTAGACGCCGGCAACGTGGAGTCCGCCGTGGAGATGCTCGACAAGATCGGAAACGGCGATATCCCCGATTATACCGGGAAAACCGTTGCCATCATCGGCGGCGGCAACGTGGCTATGGACGCTGCCAGAAGTGCCGTCCGCTGCAATGCCAAGGACGTCCGGATCGTTTACCGCCGCAGACAGAACGATATGACCGCACTGGAAAGCGAGATCGAATCCGCCGTTATGGAGGGCATCGAACTGATGACGCTCCAGGCACCCAAGTCCATTGAGAAAGACGAAAACGGCAACTGCGCTGCTCTGTTCGTCCAGCCCCAGATGATTGGACAGTATGACGCCGCCGGTCGTCCCAGCCCCATTGACGCCAATAAAGAACAGGTACGGATCCCCTGCGACGTGGTCCTCATTGCCGTAGGCCAGGACGTTGTCAGCAAACCCTTTGAGGAGTTCGGCATGCCGGCCAGCCGCGGGATCTTTACCGCAGGTCTGGATACGGCTGTTGAAGACCTGCCCGGTGTGTTTGTCGGCGGCGACTGTGCCACCGGCCCCGCCACCGCCATTCGCGCCATTGCTGCGGGGAAGGTTGCCGCCCATAACATCGACGAATATCTGGGCTACCACCACAAGCTGCACTGCGACGTGGAGATCCCTCAGGCACGGGACAACAACCGCACACCTACCGGCCGGGCCAACATTACGGAGCGTCCGGCATACATCCGCAAACACGATTTTGAACATGTGGAAAACCCGCTGACCTTTGAAGAGGCGATGCAGGAAGCCGGCCGCTGCCTGCGCTGCGATCACTTTGGCTGCGGCGTTCTGAAAGGAGGCACGGATCAATGATCACTCTGACGATCAACGGCGTCGTTGTCGACGTTGCGGAAAACACCACGATTATGGACGCTGCCAAGTCCATCGGCGTTGAGATCCCCGCCCTGTGCTACCTGAAAGAGGTCAATGAGATCGGCTCCTGCCGGATCTGCGTGGTGGAGGCTGAAGGTGTGGAAAAGCTACTCCCCGTCTGCAACACCATGGCAAAGGAAGGTATGGTGATCTACACCGAGAGCGAGCGGGTCGTAGAAGCCAGAAAGACCGTTTTGGATCTGCTGCTGTCCAACCATCACCAAAACTGCAAAAAAAAAAAAAAAAACGGCTCCTG
>ONVR01000329.1 GCA_900321335.1 uncultured Eubacteriales bacterium
CACACGTCGATGCCCATCTCGATCATAGAGGGCACCAGGGTAGCGCCGTAGCTGTCGGAGTGATGGATGATCAGCTCGCAGCCGTGAGATTTGTAGTAGCCGTAAACCTGCTTGTAGGGCTCTACGAAGAAGTCCTCAAACATGGAGGGACTCATAAAGGTGCTGGTGCGGCTGCCCCAGTCGTCATGGTGGAACAGGGCGTTGGGCTGCAGCTTTTCACAGATCTTCTCGGCAAGTCTCAGCTCGTACTCGGTAAGGTACTTGATCAGATCGTGCATCTCGTCCTCGTAGAGCATCAGGTTCTCCATGGTGCGGGTCATCTCACCCAGGTGATGGCACTGCTCAAAAATACCGGGGGCCACAAAGGGAGCCTTGTAGGCCAGATCGTCGGAGACCTTGTCAAGAGACGCCTTGCACATGGCCCACTCCTCGTCGGGGAAATCCAGGCCGGGGGCGTGGACGTAATCCTGCCAGTGCTCAATGTCCTTGATGACGATCTTGTCGGGGGTGTGCACGGGGAAGCCGCCGGGCGTGCCCAGAGGATAGCTGTTGGTCACACCCCAGGCGTTGACCACGTTCTCCTCGCCGTACTTGGGAGAGGGGTTGTGGAAGTACGCGGCGTGGAGCACCAGACGAATGGCCTCGTACTGGTTCACGTAGCGGTCGGGATTCAGGCCCTTCGCAGTCTCGTAAAAATTCTGTTTGGGAGATAACATGGAAAGCATCCTTTCTTCGTGTTGTTGATAATCCTTTGTGTGCGTTTCAAATCACTCTATGGTGTATTATACCAACAAACCCGTCAATGGTCAAGAGAAAACCGGCGGACTGACCTTCCGATGTTGTACTTTTCCCCGGTACGTGATAAAATAGAAAAAAAGCAGATCTCCCGGCCGCGCCGGAATCCGGATTACAGGAGGAATATGCAATGGAAACGATCGTCCGTCAGAAATGCGATAACCTGACCGGTAATTACGTCATCATGTCCAAGGGGAACCGGCTGGAACACAACGAGCTGGTTCTGGCCGGCGCAGGGCTGTTTCAGGCCTCCGGCATCACGCCGAACCCCGACAAACTGAAGGAATGCAAGAAAATCATCAAGAAACGGGAGGGCGTCTTTTCCACCTTCCGGGGACTCGGAGAATATATCGTCCGCACCAAGATGGCCATCTCTGACAGTCCGGAGCAGTATCTGACCCATCTGGAGACTGTATATCAGCTGCTCAAAAAGTTTTCCAGCGATTCCCGCACGCTGCTTGCGGCCATGGTGATCGTAGATCAGTCACAGCCCGCGGATTATGCCCACATGGCGGAGAAAACCAAGTACATCTATCAGCAGATGCGCACCGCTCACCCCCTGCTGACGGATCAGGGCGACATGCCCTTTGCCGCTCTGATGGCGGTACTGGGCAGGGACACTGAAACCATCCACCAGCAGGCTGAGGAGATCTACGGAATTCTGAAAAAGGATCTGCGGGCCGCCAACAACACCCGGCAGGCTCTCAGCCACCTGCTGGCCATTTACGATGGCAGCCCGGAGGAGAAGTGCGCAAAGGTCTGCGAGGTGGCCAAAGGGCTTCGAAAGACCCGTCACAGTCTCGGCTCTGACCTGTATCTTGCCATTCTGGGCGTCGTCGTCAACTCTCCCCTGTCCGCTGACGAGCTGATCCGCCAGATCGGTGAGGCAGACGACTACCTGCGGCAGTTCAAGCCCTTCAAGGGTGTGTTCGGCATGGGGAAAAAGGCCACCCGCTCCTATGCCGTTCAGGTGGTGGAATCCGCCTACGCCCGGCAGGACTTCTCCATGGACGCCCTCTCCGGCGTCGGTGTGACCGCCATGATCAACGCCTCCATTGAGACGACCATTCTCATGCTGATGCTTCTGTACTGCATGATGGCAAGTTCCGCCGCCGCCTCTTCCGCCGCCGCATCGAGCAGCTCGTAAACGCCGATTCCCGAAACAAAACGCCATATCCGATCCGGCATACCGGAAACGAATATGGCGTTTTGTTTCACCTGCCGCAGGCAGGCCGTCTCAGGATAGCCCCAGCTGCCTGCGGATGGTCTGAATATCCTGCTCCCCATAGCCGGCCGTCTTTGCAAGCCGGAGATAGTCATCCGCCTTGGATTTATCCCCGCTCCGTCCGACGACGAGGGCATAGTTGCCGTAGAAAAGGCCAAGATTCAGCTTTCTCTTTTTGGCCTCCGCCAGGGCAAGGTCCATATATCGAAGGGCCAGGTCATGCTTTCTCCCGGCGGAATACAGCAGGGCCAGATTGTTGTGGGAGCTTGGATTTTCCGGATCGAAGCGCAGCGCCGTGCGATAACTCTCCTCCGCCTTTTGGGGAGACTGCAGTCCCTCGTGGGCCAGTCCCATATAGTTCCAGATCCTGGCCATGCGCATATTGTCCAGGGCAAGTCCCGTTGCCTCCGTGAGAAGGGGAATCTGGGCGGCATAATTTCCCGATCGGGTCAGCCGGTTCTTCTCCTCCACGATCTGATCGAACCGGGCAATGGGATCTTCGGCCGACGCCTTCTGCGTCGCTCCGCTGCCCGCAGGCAATTTCGTTTTGGCATTGCCGGAGCTCTTTTTCTCTCGTTTCATTGCGCGCAGTCCCAGGATCACTAGGACCAACAGGACAACAGCCAGAATCAGCACGGCGGCGGTCGCAGCGGCTTTTCCACCTTCAAACTGCACGACACTCCTGTTTTTGACCAGGTGGATGCCGATCACCAGGCAAATCCCCGCGATCCCTGCCTCCAGCAGGGCAAACTGCCAGAGAAACGGGCTTTTCTTCCGGATCACACCCCAAAGATACTTCAGCAGCGCAAGCAGGATACCCGCGGTGTGCAGCAGCAGGACAACGCCCAGATTGCGGATAAAGGCGCCGTCTGTAAAGGATACGAGGCCGTCCAGATACGTGATCTCCAGTCCAAAACGTCCCGGCAGCCAGCTGTAAACGACCGTCTGGAACAGCAGCAATCCAATCCAGATCATAAAGCACCTGACCCATCGGCGCTCCTTACGCAGAATACTGTGGATCCCCTGGGAATAGATCTCACAGACGATAAAGTCAAACAAAAAAATGCTTACACCGACAATGATATTGATGATAACATCGATCAAATCCGACATATTGAGATCCCTCTGCTTTCTCTGGCAATACTTTATCCCATTTTCCTTGCAAAAGCAACGGTGTTGTGCCATAATTTTCCCAGAAAAATACGATTGCCCGGAGCAGATACCCCGGGCCGAAGAATCTGGAAAGGAGATCCTCGCAATATGAACGCCGATCTGGAGAGAAACAAAAAGCTCGTCGCCGAATTCTACGATCTGATCATCAACAAGAAAGACTATGAGGCCGCAAAGCGGTACATGGGTCCCCGATACCGGCAGCACAATCCCCTGGTAAAAGACGGACCGGAGGGGCTCCGGGAATTCATTGATTTTCTGCGCACCAACGCGCCCCTTGCCCACAGCGAGATCAAGCAGATCTTCGCCGACGGGGATTACGTGATCCTGCACGTACACTCCCTGCGCAGGCCCGACACCAACGGCCGGGCCATTATCGAGATCTTCCGGCTGGAAAACGGTCTCATCGACGAACACTGGGACGTGATCCAGGAGATCCCGGACGAGTCTGCAAATCCCAACGGCATGTTCTGACGCCGTCTTCACAGGAAAAGCCTCCGG
>ONVR01000323.1 GCA_900321335.1 uncultured Eubacteriales bacterium
CACTTCATTTTGAAAAAATACAAGGAAAAACACAAGGTGTTTTATACTGCCCCTGAGCAGGAGGAAAGGATGCTGTTCGTATGATGGATTATGAACGTGTGCTTTCGGATCATGTAAAAGCGCTGCAGCCCTCCGGGATCCGTAAGTTTTTTGATATTCTGGAGACCATGGAAGACGCCATTTCCCTTGGGATCGGCGAGCCGGACTTCGTCACCCCCTGGCACATCCGGGATGCCGGTGTGTATTCTCTGGAAAAGGGCTTTACCAAATACACGGGAAACGCCGGACTTGTCCGGCTGCGAACTGCCATCGCCGCGTATCTCAAGCGCCGGTTTGACCTGACCTACGACATCGATCAGCTGATCGTCACTGTCGGCGGCAGTGAGGGCATCGACCTTGCCATCCGGGCTCTGGTCAATCCCGGGGATGAGGTCATCGTACCGGTCCCCAGCTTTGTCTGCTACGGACCTATGGTGAGCATGGCCTGCGGGACCCCCGTCTATGTGGAGACGAAAGCGGAAAACGAATTCCGTCTGACAGGGGAGGAACTGCGCGCCGCCATTACGCCCCGGACCAAAGCGCTGGTGCTCCCATTCCCGAACAACCCCACAGGCGGCATTATGGACCGCCAGGCGCTGGAGGAAATCGCCCAAGTTCTCCGGGGTACGGATATCATGGTCATTTCCGATGAGATCTATTCCGAACTGACCTACGGGCAGCACCACGTTTCCATTGCCAATATCCCCGATATGTACGAGCGCACCATTCTGGTCAACGGCTTTTCCAAAAGCTACGCCATGACGGGCTGGCGCATGGGCTACGTCTGTGCGCCCACGCCTCTGGCCAGGCAGATGCTCAAAATCCACCAGTATGCCATCATGTGTGCCCCCACGACGAGCCAGTATGCGGCCATTGAAGCGCTCCAGAACGGAGACGTGGATATTGAGAAGATGAAGCAGGAATACGATCACCGGCGCCGGTACGTGGTGGACGCTCTGCGGGCCATGGGTCTGGACTGCTTTGAGCCGAAGGGAGCGTTTTACGTATTCCCCAGCATCCAGTCCACGCAACTTTCCTCCGCAGACTTCTGTGAGCGTCTTCTTGTGAGCAAGCGCGTCGCGGTGATCCCCGGCACGGCCTTTGGCGCCGGGGGAGAGGGCTTTGTCCGTATGAGTTACTGCAACAGTGTCGCCAATCTTACGGAGGCGCTCAACCGGATGAAGGATTTTCTTGCCGAGCTGTAAAAGGCGGAACATACGATGCAGATACAGGAACACGCATTTGCAAAACTGAATCTATCCCTGGACATTTTGCGAAAAATGGAGGACGGCTACCACGAGATGAGCATGGTCATGCAGAGCATCAGTCTGTGCGACGATGTGACCGTCAGCTGTGAGCCGGGCGAAGGAAGCGTGACGGCTTCCACCAACCTGAAATATCTGCCCGTGGATGAGAAAAACATCGCTGTACGGGCTGCCAGGCTCTTTTTCGCCCATACGGGGATCAGCGGTTACGACACAAAGATCACGCTGAAAAAACGGATTCCCGTCTGTGCGGGCATGGGCGGCGGCAGCGCCGACGGCGCTGCGGTGCTCCGGGGGCTCAACAGCCTTTTCCGGACCGGCCTTGATGGAGACACGCTGCGTGCTCTGGCGGTGAAGCTGGGTTCTGACGTGCCCTTTTGCATTCAGGGCGGAACGGTCTTTGCCGGCGGCAGAGGAGAGGTCCTGACGCCTCTGCCCGCAATGCCCGGCTGCGGCATTGTGGTGTGCAAACCATCCGTATCCATTTCCACGCCGCAGCTCTTCTCCCGGATCCGCTGTGAGAAGATCCGCCTTCACCCAGATACGAATGGGATCCTTGACGCAATTACGAAGGCAGATCTGAACGGGATCGCCGTGCGGATGTATAACGTCTTTGAGACCGTGCTGCCCCAAAACGCGGGACAGATCGGGGAAATCAAATCGGAGCTGCTGGATCACAGGGCGCTCGGCGCCGTTATGACAGGCTCCGGCTCCGCCGTGTTCGGGCTCTTTGAAACAGCAGATCTGGCCAGACAGGCGTGGGAAGCCATGCGGGGA
>ONVR01000322.1 GCA_900321335.1 uncultured Eubacteriales bacterium
AACGGGCTGAAGGTCATCCGGGGCCAGGTGCCCTCCTACATAGACCAGTACAACAGACAGCTTTACATCTTCCGGCTGGGCAATACCAAGGTCGCCAATATCTATCCGGACGGGCGGGTGGAGATGAAGGCGTCTATCCCCGCTATTTCCAAGACGCTCATGTCCCAGACCAAGGACTACAAGCTGGACGCCAAGCGGACCATCATCAAGTCCTACGTGCTGGAGGAGACGAAATTCCGCACGGATCTGCATACCCACATGAATGCCAACCTGTCCCCGGACACGCTCATCGCCCTGGGCATCGTTCACCAGATCCGCTACCCGCTGTACTACGTCAAAAAGCTGGGTCTCACCCTCACCCAAAGGCAGCAAAACAGGCTTGCAAAGCAGCGGAAAACGGTGGAACAGCAGTATACCGACTCCCCGCTGCAGGGAAAATATCTGACCCGAAAGATCGACGACAACACGTTTATCAATTTCGCCGATCTGATTTTGAACAATCTGTCCCACGCGGAGGACAATATTGCCAAAATCCGCAACTCCCTCGCTGTTCTCAAGGACGGTCAGGCCGTTTTTACGAATCTGGAAAAGGTGTATCTGTATCGCTATGTATTTACCAAGGGAATCGCCGACGAAAAGCCGATCCGCCTTGACCGTTGGGACAGGATCCCAGATAGTGAAGTGAAAACGGCAGTCCGGCAGCTGTTGGCGGACAAGGAAAACCCGGCCTACCGGGACAACACCCTGTTTCAGGACAAGCTGCTGATGATCGCCCGGGCATACCAGAAGCAGGGGATCCGGTACGTAGAGATCTCCGACACCACCCTGGTCAAACGGGAGGAGGGGCCCCGGATGCTCCGGCAGGTGCATCAGGTGATGCCTCAGATCTACCGGGAAACGGGGGTGATGATCCGGTTTCTGGCTGCCATCCGCCGGATCCCGCTGACCATCGTCAAAGACAATATCGTGGGGGCCGACTATCTGGGCGAAAACATCGCCGTGCTGCGAAATCTCGCCATGGATCCCTATGTGGCGGGCAGCGACTTTGTCGGCGAGGAGATCAACGACATCACAGAGCTGAAAAAGGTCATCCGTGAGGTGGTTCGGATCGCCGGAGAGGTGCCGTCCTTCGTCATCCGCATCCACGCAGGAGAAAATGACTCCCTGAAGGACAACGTTTACAACAGCGTCAGATGCGTGGCGGATACCCTCTCGCCGGGTCAGAGGATGCCCCACGTGCGGATCGGACACGGGCTGTATACGGCAAATCTCCGCTCCGCCAAGGGGCGGGAACTGATCGCGCTTCTGAAGAAAACAAAAACCGTGCTGGAGTTCCAGATCACCTCCAACGTGCGGCTGAACAATCTCAACGCCCTGCACACGCACCCCCTGCGGGCCTATCTGAAGGCCGGGGTACTGTGCGTACAGGGCACGGACGGCGGCGCTCTGTACGGTACCACGCCCATTGACGAGCAGCTTGCCCTGGAAAAGCTGCTGCATCTGACCCGGGAGGATCTGCTTCAGATGCGGGCCTGTGAGGATCGGATCATCCGGGACGGCATGGAGAGCTTTGCCGAAAAGAGCAGGGCACTTTCCGCAGCCCGTGGCGATCAGGATATCGAAGCGTTTTACCTTGCCCGGTATGACACGCTCGGCACAGCGCCGGAGAGCCTGCTGCAGGGAACGGATAAGCTCCCGGCAGCGGAGGCTCTGGCCGACCGGATCCGGGAACTGCCGGAGCACAAGACCCCGGTGATCCTGGTCGGCGGCAGCTTTAACAACGACAGACACAGGACCGTGCCCAACGAGGATTGCAAGGCGCTGCTGCGGGAGCTTACGGAGAGACTGGACCCCGAAAAAACGGTGTTTGTTATCGGCCATAAGATCACAGCTTATGAGAAGTATCTGCTGGAAATCAGCCGCGGGAAATTCCAGGTCTACGCCTTCGTGCCGTCTGTCATCACAAAGGCGGACCAGGCGCGGCTGACCGGGTCCGGGGCGCTGATCCGGGTATCCATCGAGCCGGTGGGTCTGGGGACGTATAAGAGCATCTCCTACGAGATCTTCAAACGCAGAAAATCCATCCTGCTTGCTCTGGACGGCAACTCGGCGGGGGCCAATTTGATCCAGGAGGCAAAAAACGCCAAATACAAATGCCGGATCTTCATCAATGAGGCCTCCCGCCCCTTAAAGGAAAAGGCCGACTCCCTGCAGGGGTACGTGACGACTTTTCGGAGCAGGGAAGGCGTATGTGAGCAGATCCTGCGCGTGATGCCGTAAACTGCGGCAGTGCGCTGAAGGAATCCCGGCATAATTTCATGATTCAGGAAGGGGAGAGGGACACGATGAGCAACATCAATCCCAAATGGGGAAGCTGGGCAAAACCGCCGAAGCCCTTTGCGCCGGAGGACTTTGACGAGACCTACACCACGGAGGTGCTGGTGGTGGGGGCCGGTATCTGCGGCATCGCCACCGCCTACAGCGCGGCGGAGCAGGGCTGCGAGGTGACGGTGATCGAAAAGCTCCCCATGTATCACGGCTTTGCCTTCAACGTGGGCGTTGTCAATTCCCGCTGGCTGCGCAGCCAGGGGATCGTAAACGATCCCGATGAGGTCGCCCGGGAGTGGATCAAACGCTGCGGCAACCGCTGTGATGAGCGCCTTGTGAGGCTGTTCGTGGATTACAGCGAGGAGGCCATGGACTGGGCCATGGATCTGGCCTCCCGTCCGGAGTACGGGTTTACACCGAATATCCAGGGGGCCGTGTATCAGGGCGATACCTATCACGAGATCTACGGCACACACGTGTTTTATGACGGTCCCGTGGCCCGATCCGGCCGGTTCGGCGGACTCAATGAGCTCATGGAGCCCATGTATCAGGAGTCGCTGAAGCTCGGCACGCGCTATTTCTATAACACGACCATGCTGCAGCTCATCAAAGAAAACGGGCGCGTTACAGGCGCTGCCGCAAGGACCAAAGACGGAAAGCTCATCGCCGTCCGCGCCAGCATGGGGGTTCTGGTGTCCACCGGCGGCATCGGCGGCAATGACGAGATGTGCCAGGACCTTGCGCCCATCGCAAACAAAGTTGCCGCCAAGGTCAACGTGCCCAAGGGCATCGATCTGGGGGAAGGACACCGGGCCTGCCTCTGGGCCGGAGCGGCCTTTGAGGACGGTCCTTTCCCGACGATGATGCACCCCCAGGCGATCCGCTACTGCAATTACTGCTTCCTGTTTGTCACCCCCAAGGGCAAACGCTTCATGAACGAGGACAACTACCTGCAGGGCAGAAGCCTCGGTGTGATCAAAACCGGCTACAAGCTCTGCTGGAGCATTTTTGACGACGCCTGGGCCACAAAGATCCCCCAGACGCTGAAATACGGCGGCGGTATATACTGGGGCGAGAGCTTTGACTACTTTGGGGGCAAGCCCTTTGACGCCGCGGATACCGGGGCGAAGATCGAGGCGAGCATCAAACACGGCTACTGCGTCAAGGCGGATACGCCCCGGGAGCTGGCGGAGAAAATGGGCGTGGATCCGGATACCTTTGTTGAGACCTTTGAGCGGTATAACGCCTTCTGCGCCAAGGGCCATGACGACGAATTCGGAAAGCGGAAAGAGCTGCTCATCCCGTTGGATCAGCCGCCCTATTATGCCCGGCAGTTCGGCCCCGCGCTGCTTTCCGTCTGCGGCGGGGTTAAGGTGGATGAGAAATTCCGCGCCCTGGATGAGCACAACGAGGTGGTGCCAGGCCTGTACGTTCTCGGCAACACCATGGCGGGACGGTACGGGGTGGATTATCCCATGCTCCTGCCGGGCAACAGTGTCGGCTCCGGCATGACCTATGGGTATCTGCTGGGGCGTCAGTTCGGTCAGGAAAAGCGGGCGCGGTAGAAAAAAGCATATCCCTGTATGAAACAGCGGTACGGACAGGTTATCTGCCCGTACCGCCGTTTTTTCTCCGGTGACCGATAAGACCTCGGTAAGCATATCCAAACGGGAACTTGCTGCAATGTTTCTGTTCTGCAAGATTTCTATTGCTTTCTGGATGGATTGTGTTATAGTATGAAGTAAACCGAGGTTAACTATTGAATCGGATCGACAGATCCGGCGGGACGGAGACAGATACGATGACATTACGGGAATTGGAGATCGGCCAGAGCGCCGTTGTCAGAACGGTTGGAGGAGAAGGAGCGCTGCGCCAGCATTTTCTGGACATGGGGCTGATCCCCGGCGCGACGGTAACGGTTGTGAAATACGCGCCCATGGGCGATCCGGTGGAGCTTCTCATCCACGGGTACAAGCTGACGATTCGTCTGGCGGACGCGGAGCGGATCCTTGTGGAGCGCTGCACCCGGCCGGCGGAGGATCCGGAGCCGGAGGCCGCCGGGACGACGTTTCATCCGGGACTGGGCGAGGGCGGCAAGTATCATCCCAAGGGAAGCGGCGATCCGCTGCCGGAGGGGACGAAGCTCACCTTTGCTCTGGTGGGAAACCAGAACTGCGGAAAAACAACGCTCTTCAATCAGCTTACGGGAGCCAATCAGCACGTTGGCAATTTCCCCGGTGTCACAGTGGACCGAAAGGACGGACAGATCAAAAACCACCCGGAGACGCTGGTGACGGACCTTCCGGGGATCTATTCCATGTCTCCGTATTCCAGTGAGGAGATCGTATCGAGGAATTTTGTCCTCCACGAGAAGCCAAAGGCGATCATCAATATAGTGGACGCCACCAATATCGAGCGGAACCTGTATTTGACCATGCAGCTGCTGGAGATGAACGTGCCCATGGTCGTTGCGCTCAATATGATGGATGAGATCGCCGCCAACGGCGGCAGCATCGATATAAACGCCATGGAGGCCCTGCTGGGTGTGCCGGTGGTGGCCATCTCGGCAGCAAAAAACTTTGGTGTGGACGAACTGGTGGATCACGCCATTCACGTGGCGAAGTACCAGGAGCGGCCACTGCGTCAGGATTTCTGCGATGAGAGCGAAAACGGCGGGGCCGTTCACCGGTGCCTGCACGGAATCGTGCATCTGATCGCAGATCACGCCCAGGCGGCAGACCTTCCGGTCCGCTTTGCCGCCAGCAAGCTGGTAGAGGGAGACGCTCTGATCCGGCGTCAGCTGCTGCTGGATCAGAACGAGAAAGAGACGGTGGAGCACATTATTCTGCAGATGGAGAAGGAGCGGGCGCTGGATCGAAGCGCGGCCATTGCGGATATGCGTTTTGCCTTTATCGGCAGGGTTTGCGGGCAGACCGTCAAAAAACCCAAACGCAGCAAGGGCAGCAGGCGCAGTGAGCGGATCGACAGGATCCTCACCGGAAAGTATACGGCGATCCCCGCTTTTATCCTGATTATGGGCATTGTATTCTGGCTGACCTTCAACGTCATCGGCGCCTGGCTCCAGGAGCTGCTGGAAATGGGGGTCGAGGCCCTGTCCGGCGTTGTGGACGGCGCTCTGGGGGCGGCGGGAGTCAATGCGGCGCTGCACAGTCTGGTGATCGACGGGATCTTCAGCGGCGTCGGAAGCGTGCTGAGCTTCCTGCCCATCATTGTAACGCTTTTTTTCTTCCTGTCTCTGCTGGAGGACAGCGGGTACATCGCAAGAGTGGCCTTTGTCATGGACAAGCTTCTGCGTAAGATCGGACTGTCCGGCAGAAGCATCGTGCCCATGCTCATCGGCTTCGGCTGCACGGTGCCCGCCGTGATGGCCACACGAACCCTGCCCAGTGAGCGGGACCGGAAGATGACTATCCTGCTGACGCCGTTTATGAGCTGCTCGGCCAAGGTGCCCATCTACGCCTTTTTTGTCAGCGCCTTTTTCCCGAAGCGGGGTGCGCTGATCATGATCGGTCTTTACGTGCTGGGAATTCTGATGGCGGTTTTGGTCGCGCTGCTTTACAAGGAAACGCTGTTTCGGGGGGAGGCGGTTCCCTTTGTGATGGAATTGCCGGATTACAGGATGCCCGGCGGCAAAAACGTGGCGCACCTGCTCTGGGAAAAAGCGAAGGATTTTCTTCAGCGGGCCTTTTCCGTCATCCTCATTGCCACCATCGTCATCTGGTTTTTGCAGAGCTTTGACCTGCGCTTTAACATGGTCGCCGACTCCCGGAACAGCATCCTGGCGGCGGCGTCCGGCTGGCTCGTACCGCTGATGCGCCCGGTGGGCCTGGGAGATTGGCGGATCTGCACCTCGCTCATAACGGGCTTTATTGCGAAAGAGAGCGTTGTTGCGACCATGGAGATCCTCTTCGGCGGGGGCGTATCGTCTGCCCTGACGGCGCTCTCAGCGGGTTGCCTGCTGGTGTTTTCTCTGCTGTATACGCCCTGTGTGGCGGCGATTGCGTCCATACGCCGGGAGATGGGCGGCAAATGGGCCGCGGGAGTCGTTCTGTGGCAGTGTGTCGCCGCCTGGATCGTAACCCTGGTCGTTCACATGCTTGGTTTGCTCTTAGGGTTAGGAGGATAAGGCATGAACATTGCGGATCTTCTGATCATCGCGGCGGTGGCAGCCATCATCGGATCTGGCTTTTATGCCCGCCATCGCAGAAA
>ONVR01000326.1 GCA_900321335.1 uncultured Eubacteriales bacterium
CGATCAGCGTAGCACCGCTGAGCAGCGCGCCGGTGCTGCCGGCGGAGACCATGGCGTCACCCTGGCCGTCCTTGAGCATCCGCAGGCCCACCACCATGGACGAGTCCCGCTTGTTCCGGATGGCAGTCACGGGGTCCTCGCACATCTCGATGGTCTCGGTGGCGTTGGCGATCTCCACCCCGTCGGGCACGCTGCCGTACCCGGCCCGGTCCAGACTCTTGAGGATTTCCTCTCCCTTGCCCACCAGGATCACGCCCACAGAGAGCTCCTGCGCGGCTCTGACCGCTCCTTTTACGATCTCATCAGGGGCGAAATCGCCGCCCATTGCGTCAACGATTATCTTCATACTCTCTTCCTCCTTCGCGCAGATCGCCTCAGACGATACCGTCCCGGTGGAGCCCGTCGATCCACTCCAGAGCACGTCTGGAGATCTCGGCGTTCTTGTTGCGCTTGCCCTTCACTCTGTAGCCCAACGGCTCAATGATGCCGAAATTGATGTTCATGGGCTGGAAATTGCCCACGCTTCCCTCGGAAATATACAGGGCCAGAGCTCCTGTTGCCGTGGTCCTGGGAAAGTCCGCCGGGGCCTGTCCCAGCAGCTCCCGGGCCGTCTCGATGCCCACCAGCATGCCGGAGGCCGCGGACTCCACGTAGCCCTCCACCCCCGTCATCTGTCCGGCAAAGCGCACCCGGGGATCCGAGCGCAGTCTGTAGTACCGGTCCAGCAACTGAGGGGAATTGAGGTAGGTGTTCCGGTGCATGACGCCGTAGCGGACAAACTCCGCGTTTTTCAGCGCCGGGATCATGGAGAACACCCGCTTCTGTTCCGGGAATTTCAGGTGGGTCTGAAAGCCCACGATGTTGTATATGGTGCCCTGGGCGTTGTCCTTGCGCAGCTGCACCACAGCGTAAGGCTCCTTGCCGGTTCTGGGGTCCTCCAGCCCTACGGGTTTCATGGGCCCGTAGCGCATGGTGTCCTCTCCCCGGCGGGCCATCACCTCGATGGGCATACAGCCCTCGAACACGCCCCCGTCGTCAAAGCCGTGCATCTCCGCCTCCTGGGCAGCGCACAGCTCCCGGCGGAAATCCTTATACTCCTGCTCCGTCATGGGGCAGTTGATGTAGTCCGCGGTGCCCTTGCCGTAGCGGGAGGCAAAATAGGCGTTTTCCATATCCACGCTCTCATAGGTCACAATGGGCGCTGCCGCGTCATAAAAGCTCAGAAACTCGTCGTCGGGGCTAATCTCCCGGAGTTTTTCGGACAAAGCCTCGGAAGTCAGCGGTCCGGTGGCGATCACCACCGTCCCCTCCGGGATCTCCGTAACCTCTCCGGACCGCACGGTGATCCGGGGGTGGCTGCGGATCTGATCGGTGATCCTTTTGGCAAAGGCAACCCGGTCCACTGCCAGGGCGCCCCCTGCGGGGACCCGGGTGGCGTCGGCGCAGGCTATGATCAGGCCGCCGCAGCGCCGCATCTCCTCCTTGAGAAGACCCACGGCGTTTGTCAGCTCATCGCTGCGCAGGGAGTTGGAGCACACCAGCTCTCCGAAATCGTCGGACACGTGAGCGGGGGTTTTTTTGCCGGGCTTCATCTCGATGAGTTCCACGTCGATGCCCCGGTTGGCAAGCTGCCAGGCGCACTCACACCCGGCGAGCCCCGCGCCTACGACCTTCACTTCCACGGCCTTTCCCCCTTTCAGCTCTTGTCACCGGCCGGTTTTTTCGTCTTTGCGGTTTTGGCGGCCGTCGTTTTCTTCGCCGACGTCTTTTTGGCGGTGGTCTTCCGGGCCGCCGGCTTCTTTGTACCCGCCGACGTCTTGGCGTCCTTGCCGGCTTCCGCCTTTTTCACATAGCCCCGTTTCTCCTCCGGCAGGAAGTTGGAGCAGCTCTCGTTGATGCAGAACGCCTTTTTAAAGCCTCTGCCGGATTTTTTGAACATGGTCTGACCGCACACGGGACAGTTGTCCTTGACCGGCACGTCCCAGGTCATGAAATCGCAGCCCTTGTTGAGCTTTTCACAGGCGTAGTAGGTGTACCCGTTCCTGGAGGTACGCTTGAGGATCCGGCTGCCGCACTTGGGGCACCGGCCCGGCATCTCGATGACAAGAGGCTTGGTAAAGGTGCACTCCGGATAGCCCGGGCAGGCCAGGAACCGGCCGAACCGGCCCGACTTGACCACCATCTTCCGGCCGCACACGTCGCAGATCTCGTCGGACTCCTCGTCGGGGACCCGGATCCGCTCTCCCTCCAGGGCGCTCTCCGCGTCCTCCAGGGATTTTTCAAAGCCGTCATAGAAGCTGCGCAGCACCTCGTGCCAGTCCCGCTCGCCCTTCTCCACGTCGTCCAGGGCCTGTTCCATCCGGGCGGTAAAGCCCATATCCACAATGTCGGAGAAGCGCTGCTTCATCAGCTCCGTCACCACCTCGCCCAAAGGCGTTGGCCGGAGGAACTTTCCGTCCTTGACGATGTACTCCCTGTCCTGAATGGTGGAGATGGTGGGCGCGTAGGTGCTCGGCCTGCCGATGCCCGTCTCCTCCATAGCCCGCACAAGGGTGGCCTCCGTGTAGCGGGAAGGGGGCTGGGTGAATTTCTGCTCCGTCCTGGTCTCCAGCAGATCCAGCTTCTCATTTTCCGCAAGATCCGGCAGTGGGGAGGTCTTCTCCTCCTTGTCGTCGTCCCGGCCCTCCACGTACACGGCGGTGTAGCCCGGGAATTTGACGCTGGAGTGATTGGCCCGAAACAGATAGCCGGCGGAGACCGCGTCCACCGTGACGCTGTCGTATACGGCGCCGGCCATCTGGCAGGCGATAAACCGGCTCCAGATCAGGCGGTAGAGCTTATACTGATCCCCGGTGAGGCTGGATTTCACCGCCTCCGGGGTAATGAACACGTTGGAGGGCCGGATGGCCTCATGGGCGTCCTGGGCCCCGGCCTTGGTCTTGAAGGTCCGGGTCTTGCCGGGGTAGTATTCCCTGCCGTACCGGTCGGTAATAAACCGCTTGGCATCGGCCAGGGCCACCTCGGAGATGCGCAGAGAATCGGTACGCATATAGGTGATCAGGCCCACGGTACCCTCGCCCTGGATATCCACGCCCTCGTAGAGCTGCTGGGCGATGGACATGGTGCGCCGGGTGCTCATGCCCAGCTTCCGGGACGCCTCCTGCTGGAGAGTTGAGGTAATAAAGGGGGGCGGTGGTGATTTCGTCTTGTCGCTGCGCTTGACGCTCTTGACCACGAAATCATCGCCCTGGACAGCGGCGATGACCGCGTCCACCTGCTCTTTGTTTTTCAGATCCTGTTTTTTCTTCTCCGTACCGTGGAACCGGGCGGTAAACGCTCCCGCTCCCTGCCGGCGCTGAAGCACCGCGTCCAGGGTCCAGTACTCCTCCGGCACGAAGGAGCGGATCTCCTCTTCCCGGTCCGTCACCATCCGGGTGGCAACGGACTGGACGCGGCCCGCGGACAGGCCCCTGCGGATCTTTTTCCACAGCAGAGGGCTGAGCTTGTAGCCCACGATCCGATCCAGGATCCGGCGGGCCTGCTGGGCGTCTACCAGGTCCAGGTCGATCTCTCTCGGATTCTGGATGCTGTCCTGGACGACCTTTTTGGTGATCTCGTTGAAGGTCACCCGGTAGGCGTTGTCGTCCTGAAGGCCCAGCAGCTCCTTGAGATGCCAGGAAATGGCCTCGCCCTCCCGGTCCGGGTCGGTTGCCAGATAGACCTTGGCACTGTTTTTCGCCGCTTTTTTCAGCTCGTTTATGGTGTCTTCTCTGCCCTTGACCGGCTGGTAGTCCGGCTGAAAATCGTGCTCGATGTCCACCCCCAGCTTGCTCTTGGGCAGATCCCGCAGATGTCCCATGGAGGCCGTGACTTTGTAGTTCGGTCCCAGATATTTTCCGATCGTCTTGGCCTTTGCCGGGGACTCGACGATCACCAGATTGGTTTTTGCCTTAGCCATTTTTAACTCCTGTTTCGGTCTTTTACCGTATTTCAAAACGCCGCTCTGTACAGGCGTGTTTGTCCGTTTTCGGATTCGTTACAGCCGCGAGAAGAATTTTCCCGGCTCCTGGCGGATCACCCCGCTGATCTCCAGCATGGTCAGAGCGGACAGGGCCGCGCCGGGCTCCACGCCGCACCGGGCCATGATCTCGTCCACATGCAGTTTTCCCCCGGCCAGCACGTCGTATACCGCCTGCTCCTCCGGGGAGAGGTCCATAGGTTCCTGCGCCGGTTGGGCCTGCGCATCCGGTTCCCGCTCCTCCGTCTGCTTTTCAACCTGCGCCGCCGGGAAAGGGGAAACCGTTTCCGCCGGTTCCACCGGCACGTCCGCGCCCCGGTCAGAGGCGTCAATCCGCCTGGCAAAGCCCGCCTCATACTCCCGGGCGATGTCATAGCCGCTCATCACGGCAATGGCGCCCTCCCGCAGCAGGGCGTTGGAGCCTGCCGAGGCCGGAGAGTCGATATTGCCCGGCACCACGAACACGTCCCTGCCCTGTTCCAGAGCGTGATTGGCCGTGATGATGGAGCCGCTCTTTTCCGGGGCCTCAATGACCGTAATGCCCAGGGCGATGCCGCTGATGATCCGGTTGCGGGCGGGGAAATGTCTGCCGCTGGGCTCCGTTCCCGGGGGATACTCCGTGATCAGCGCCCCTACGGCGGCCACGTCGTCATACAGCCTGTCGTTTTCCGCCGGGTAAACCACGTCCAGGCCGCAGCCCAGAACGCCGATCACCTTGCCGCCGCCCCGAAGGGCGCCCTTTGCCGCCGCGGTATCAATGCCCCGGGCCAGACCCGTGGTCACCACGCAGCCGCTTTTTGCCAGTTCATAGCCCATACGCTCCGCCGCTTTCAGGCCATAGGGCGTACAGTTCCGTGTACCCACCACGCCGACGACGGCCTCCCCGTCCAGATAGGGCAGCCCTCCCCGGACGTATAAAACCACGGGCGGATCGTAAATATTCCGCAGCCGCTCGGGATAGGCCGCATCCCGGACCGTCAGGATCTGCCAGCCGTGCGCGGCACAGCGGTCGATGATCTCCACCGCCTGGTACAGCTTTTTGGCGCACAGAGCGTTAATCGCTCCGGCGCTGAGCCAGCCCAGCGCCTCGAACTCCTCACGCTGGGCGAAAAACACCTGATCCGGGGATTCAAACCGCTCCAGCAGCCGTCGGACGTTTCCCGGTCCCATACCGGCCACAGAGGACAGCCAGACCCAGTATTTCAGCTCTGCCATTGCGTCCCCTCCCCGGGCAGGGTCTCCCGCACCAGCTCCCACATGATCACCGAGGCGGCCGCCGCCGCGTTGAGGGACTCGCACCGGGGCAGCATGGGAATCACCACCGTCTCGTCGCACAGGGCGAGGACCTCCGGGGAGATGCCCCGACCCTCGCTGCCAATGACCACGGCGCAGTTGTTCCGGCCGATCTGCCGGACGTCTTTGCTGTCTCTGTGCAGGGCGGCGCCGTAAAACCGGATCCCGCCGCGCTTCATGGCGGCCAGTGCCGTCAGATCCATAACCGCCGTCTTCTGCCGGAACACGGCGCCCATGGTAGCCCGGACGGTCTTGGGATTGTACAGATCCGCACAGTCTCCCGTCAGGATCACCCCGTCCATGCCGAAGGCGTCGGCGCCCCGAAGGATCGTCCCCACGTTTCCCGGGTCCTGGATTCCGTCCAGGACGAGAAACCGCCCCGCCGCAGGCAGAGACCCGGCTGCGGGCTCCACGGCACAGCTGAAGAGGATATTCTGGGGATTCTTCATGGGGGAGACGTATTCGATCACATCCCGGCTCACCGGGAGGATCTCGGCGCTCTCCGGCAGGTCCGTCTCCGGCTCGCCGCAGTACAGGACGGTGCGGATCCGGGCCCCGTTTTTCAACGCCTCCTGCAGCAGCTTGAAGCCGTCGCACAGAAACTCCCCCTGCGTCTGCCGGTATTCCCGGCTGGCGCCGAGCTTTTTCATGTGCGTGATCCTGGGGTTTTTCCTGCTGGTGATGGTCTGCATACCTCGTCCTTCTCTCCCTGCTTTCCCGGTCTTTTCCGGAAAAGAGGTCTGTTATACAATATAATACAACAAGCCTATTATACTTACATCATTTCACTTTTGCAAGCCGGGGCCGGAAGAATTTTCTTCCCCCGAAAACAGGCAAATGATCCCCCGGAGGGGGGGGGCGCCCTCCGGGGGATCATCTTTACATACGGTCAGGTGTCGATATAATCGGAATACTCGTCGTACTCGTCGTAGTGGTCAATGTAGGTCCTCTGGCTGATGGAGTCCAGAATCCGCACGATCTTCTCCCGGACAGAGGAGAGGAAGTA